>NZ_JAOWHJ010000049.1:0-6892 GCF_030332695.1 Citrobacter sp. Cpo089
TTAACGCTGAGGTGTGATGACGAGGCACTACGGTGCTGAAGTAACAAATGCCCTGCTTCCAGGAAAAGCCTCTAAGCATCAGGTAACACGAAATCGTACCCCAAACCGACACAGGTGGTCAGGTAGAGAATACCAAGGCGCTTGAGAGAACTCGGGTGAAGGAACTAGGCAAAATGGTGCCGTAACTTCGGGAGAAGGCACGCTGATATGTAGGTGAAGTGGTTTACCCATGGAGCTGAAATCAGTCGAAGATACCAGCTGGCTGCAACTGTTTATTAAAAACACAGCACTGTGCAAACACGAAAGTGGACGTATACGGTGTGACGCCTGCCCGGTGCCGGAAGGTTAATTGATGGGGTTATCCGTAAGGAGAAGCTCTTGATCGAAGCCCCGGTAAACGGCGGCCGTAACTATAACGGTCCTAAGGTAGCGAAATTCCTTGTCGGGTAAGTTCCGACCTGCACGAATGGCGTAATGATGGCCAGGCTGTCTCCACCCGAGACTCAGTGAAATTGAACTCGCTGTGAAGATGCAGTGTACCCGCGGCAAGACGGAAAGACCCCGTGAACCTTTACTATAGCTTGACACTGAACACTGGTCCTTGATGTGTAGGATAGGTGGGAGGCTTTGAAGTGTGGACGCCAGTCTGCATGGAGCCATCCTTGAAATACCACCCTTTAATGGCTGGTGTTCTAACGTAGACCCGTAATCCGGGTTGCGGACAGTGTCTGGTGGGTAGTTTGACTGGGGCGGTCTCCTCCTAAAGAGTAACGGAGGAGCACGAAGGTTAGCTAATCCTGGTCGGACATCAGGAGGTTAGTGCAAAGGCATAAGCTAGCTTGACTGCGAGAGTGACGGCTCGAGCAGGTGCGAAAGCAGGTCTTAGTGATCCGGTGGTTCTGAATGGAAGGGCCATCGCTCAACGGATAAAAGGTACTCCGGGGATAACAGGCTGATACCGCCCAAGAGTTCATATCGACGGCGGTGTTTGGCACCTCGATGTCGGCTCATCACATCCTGGGGCTGAAGTAGGTCCCAAGGGTATGGCTGTTCGCCATTTAAAGTGGTACGCGAGCTGGGTTTAGAACGTCGTGAGACAGTTCGGTCCCTATCTGCCGTGGGCGCTGGAGAATTGAGGGGGGCTGCTCCTAGTACGAGAGGACCGGAGTGGACGCATCACTGGTGTTCGGGTTGTCATGCCAATGGCATTGCCCGGTAGCTAAATGCGGAAGAGATAAGTGCTGAAAGCATCTAAGCACGAAACTTGCCCCGAGATGAGTTCTCCCTGACTCCTTGAGAGTCCTGAAGGAACGTTAAAGACGATGACGTTGATAGGTCGGGTGTGTAAGTGTAGCGATACATTGAGCTAACCGATACTAATGAACCGTGAGGCTTAACCTTACAACGCCGAAGATGTTTTGGCGAAAGACAGAGACAATATTCAGCCTGATTACAGATTAGATTGACATGCAAAAGCGTGTTGATAAACAGAATTTGCCTGGCGGCTGTAGCGCGGTGGTCCCACCTGACCCCATGCCGAACTCAGAAGTGAAACGCCGTAGCGCCGATGGTAGTGTGGGGTCTCCCCATGCGAGAGTAGGGAACTGCCAGGCATTAATTAAAGTGAAGAAGCCCATCCTGCCGGATGGGCTTTTTTGCGTCTGCGCGGGATGAAAACCGCCGGATGCGGCGTGCCGCCTTATCCGGCCTGCAGGGGCCGGGCTGAACGTATTTTGTAGGCCTGATAAGCGCAGCGCATCAGGCGCATCACATCGCAGCACCATCGGGTGCAAAGCAATATCCTGAACCTCCATAACACAAGCCTTCCTGCGGCATATGCGGTAAACTAGGCGCGATTTTGCATCAGGAAAGCGTCTATGAATCACTCCCTTAAAGCCTGGAACACCTTCGGTATCGATCAGCAAACGAATGAACTTGTCTGCGCCGAAAATGAACAACAATTGCTGAATGCCTGGCAATCAGCCAATGCATCGCATCATCCAGTACTGATCCTGGGCGAAGGGAGTAACGTCCTGTTTCTTGATACCTTCCAGGGTACGGTGATCGTCAATCGTATTAAGGGTATTGAGATTACAGAACAACCTGATGCGTGGCATTTGCACGTAGGTGCGGGTGAAAACTGGCATCATCTGGTCCAGCATACGTTGCAGCTTGGTATGCCTGGGCTGGAAAATCTGGCGCTTATCCCAGGCTGCGTGGGTTCATCGCCAATCCAGAATATAGGTGCCTATGGCGTAGAGCTACAGCGCGTCTGCGAATACGTAGACTGCGTTGAGCTGTCGACTGGCAAATATCTGCGTGTTGGTGCAGCAGAATGTCGTTTTGGTTATCGTGACAGCATCTTCAAACATGAATACCAGGATCGCTTCGCAATTATTGCTGTTGGTTTACGCTTGTCTAAACAGTGGCATCCGGTACTGACCTATGGCGATCTGACGCGCCTGGATCCTACAACGGTGACGCCTCAGCAAGTTTTTGATTCTGTCTGCCATATGCGCACGACAAAACTGCCCGATCCGAAAGTAAACGGTAATGCAGGAAGCTTCTTTAAAAACCCGGTTGTCACCGCAGAGATTGCGCAGGAGCTCCTGGCAAAATTCCCAACAGCACCTCATTACCCGCAGGCTGATGGCTCTGTGAAACTGGCAGCAGGCTGGCTGATCGATCAATGCCAGCTAAAAGGCATGCGCATTGGTGGCGCAGCGGTACATCAACAGCAGGCACTGGTGCTAATCAATGCAGACAATGCGACGAGTCAGGATGTGGTGCAACTTGCACATCATGTACGTCAAAAAGTCGGTGAGAAATTTAATGTCTGGCTCGAACCAGAGGTCCGGTTTATTGGCCCGCAGGGTGAAATGAATGCTGTGGAGATCATTGCATGAAGGATAATACCGTCCCTCTGACGCTTATTTCATTACTCGCTGACGGCGAATTTCATTCCGGTGAGCAGCTCGGTGAAAAGTTGGGAATGAGCCGTGCCGCAATCAATAAGCATGTCCAGACGTTACGCGACTGGGGGGTTGATGTCTTTACTGTTCCAGGTAAAGGATACAGCTTACCGGAGCCTATCCAACTATTAGATGCTTCACTTATTCATTCTCAACTGGATGGTGGAAATATCACAGTCCTGCCGGTTATCGACTCAACCAATCAGTACCTGATGGACCGAATAGGTCAACTGGAGTCAGGGGATGCCTGTGTCGCTGAATATCAGCAAGCCGGGCGCGGCCGCCGTGGTCGCAAATGGTTTTCACCGTTTGGTGCCAACCTGTACCTTTCAATGTTCTGGCGGTTGGAACAAGGACCGGCTGCCGCGATTGGCCTGAGTCTGGTTATTGGTATCGTCATGGCTGAGGTTTTACGCGATCTGGGCGCAGAGAAGGTACGTGTAAAATGGCCCAACGACCTCTATTTGCTCGACCGTAAGCTGGCAGGGATCCTGGTTGAACTGACCGGTAAGACAGGGGATGCCGCGCAGATTGTTATCGGTGCGGGTATTAATATGTCCATGCGCCGGGTTGAAGAAAATGTGGTTAATCAAGGCTGGATTAACCTGCAGGAAGCGGGCATTAACATTGATCGCAATACCCTTGCTGCCCGACTGATACGTGAGTTGCGTGCTGCGTTAGTGCTCTTTGAGCACGAAGGTTTAGCGCCGTATCTGTCTCGCTGGAAGAGACTGGATAACTTTATCGACCGTCCGGTTAAACTTATTATTGGTGATAAAGAAATATTTGGCATCTCACGTGGAATAGACGCGCAAGGTGCATTATTGCTTGAACAAAAAGGCGAGATCAAACCCTGGATGGGTGGAGAAATATCGCTAAGAAGCGCTGAGTAATAAGAAGGGGAGCTGTTGCTCCCCTTCTTTATTTATTTTCTCAACCTGACTTGCTCAACGGCATGATTGGCACTTTTCGTCATGATTAAGCTTGCTCGCTCACGCGTTGGTAATATATTTTGTTTTAAATTCAGCCAGTTAATCTCTTTCCATAACGATGTGGCGGTGTTGATAGCCTCATCTTCTGATAATTTTGCATAGTTATGGAAATAAGAGTCCGGGTTGGTAAACGCCCCTTCACGGAATTTCAGGAAACGGTTGATATACCACGTCTGGAGTAATTCTTCTGGCGCATCAACATAAATAGAAAAGTCGACAAAGTCAGAAACAAATACATGATGCGGATCGTGAGGATAGTCCATCCCGCTTTGTAATACATTTAGCCCTTCGAGTATTAATATGTCGGGCTGGGCAACGGTTTTGTCGCCATCAGGGATCACATCATAGATGAGATGGGAATAGACCGGCGCCGTGACGTTAGGTACGCCTGATTTCAGATCGGAAACGAATTTAACCAAGCGATGCATATCATAGGACTGGGGGAAGCCTTTCTTCTTCATCAGTCCACGATCTTTCAATACCTGGTTAGGGTGGAGAAAGCCATCGGTAGTAATCAACTCGACCTTGCGATGCTCGGGCCAGCGACTGAGCAAAGCCTGCAAAACACGCGCAGTCGTACTTTTACCGACGGCGACGCTGCCAGCAATGCTAATAATATAAGGAATACGCTCGCCATTCGTGCCTAAAAATTGCTCCAGCACGGCCTGACGTCGCAGGTTCGAACTGATGTAAAAGTTTAGCAAACGCGAGAGAGGCAAATAAATCTCGGCAACTTCTTCCAGCGATAAGTCTTCGTTAATGCCTTTAAGACGAGCAATCTCTTCCTCGGTCAGGGTCATCGGCACGGAATCACGAAGCGCAGCCCACTGGTTGCGATCAAACTGTAGGTAAGGCGACGTTAACGCTTGCTCTTTTATACTCATACGCATGGTCTGGCTGTCATTGCTATATCAGGTCTGCGGTAAAAAACGAAATCATCCCCGGTACGCAATGGCACGCACATTTCAGTTAATTTGGACAATGGGCAGGAGGGTAACACCAGATGGGGGGGAATAATAAGAAAAAATCATCCTCTGAAATGCAATGTGACGAGTATTCCAGATGTATAAAGATGTGCTTTCTCTCTATCAAAGCGTACCTGCCGGAGCAAAATTCCTCTCTGAGGAGGCACCTGACGTTGGAAATTTGTCCAATCCAAAGAGGAAATAGATTATTTATCGGTCGTATAGTGCAAAATGTGAGCGATAGAACATTTTATGCAATTTTTTAGTTGCATGAGTGCGCATGTCTCCATAAAATGCGCGCTACTTGATGCCGACTTAGCTCAGTAGGTAGAGCAACTGACTTGTAATCAGTAGGTCACCAGTTCGATTCCGGTAGTCGGCACCATCAAGTCCGGTGGGGTTCCCGAGCGGCCAAAGGGAGCAGACTGTAAATCTGCCGTCACAGACTTCGAAGGTTCGAATCCTTCCCCCACCACCACTTTCTGGCAGCGTTATCGCCGCCTGAGTTGATTAAAAAATTAATCAGCTCGAACAGAAAAGAGAGAGATCTCTTTTTTGTTGCAGAAAGAACTGGGTAGCCGAGTTTCAGGATGCGGGCATCGTATAATGGCTATTACCTCAGCCTTCCAAGCTGATGATGCGGGTTCGATTCCCGCTGCCCGCTCCAGACGTGCTGATATGGCTCAGTTGGTAGAGCGCACCCTTGGTAAGGGTGAGGTCCCCAGTTCGACTCTGGGTATCAGCACCACTTCACTTCTCCTTCCCGTTTCTCTCTGTTTACTTTTAAAAGCATTCAACAGCTCAGGTATATTGCCTGGTTGATGTGGTGATATCACCGATTTATCCGTGTCTTAGAGGGACAATCGATGTCTAAAGAAAAATTTGAACGTACTAAACCGCACGTTAACGTCGGTACTATCGGCCACGTTGACCATGGTAAAACAACGCTGACCGCTGCAATCACTACCGTTCTGGCTAAAACCTACGGCGGTGCTGCTCGTGCATTCGACCAGATCGATAACGCGCCGGAAGAAAAAGCTCGTGGTATCACCATCAACACTTCTCACGTTGAATATGACACCCCGACTCGCCACTACGCACACGTAGACTGCCCGGGCCACGCCGACTATGTTAAAAACATGATCACCGGTGCTGCGCAGATGGACGGCGCGATCCTGGTTGTTGCTGCGACTGACGGCCCGATGCCGCAGACTCGTGAGCACATCCTGCTGGGTCGTCAGGTAGGCGTTCCGTACATCATCGTGTTCCTGAACAAATGCGACATGGTTGATGACGAAGAGCTGCTGGAACTGGTAGAAATGGAAGTTCGTGAACTTCTGTCTCAGTACGATTTCCCGGGCGACGACACTCCGATCGTTCGTGGTTCTGCTCTGAAAGCGCTGGAAGGCGAAGCAGAGTGGGAAGCGAAAATCATCGAACTGGCTGGCTTCCTGGATTCTTACATCCCAGAACCAGAGCGTGCGATTGACAAGCCGTTCCTGCTGCCTATCGAAGACGTATTCTCCATCTCCGGTCGTGGTACCGTTGTTACCGGTCGTGTAGAGCGCGGTATCATCAAAGTTGGTGAAGAAGTTGAAATCGTTGGTATCAAAGAGACTGCTAAGTCTACCTGTACTGGCGTTGAAATGTTCCGCAAACTGCTGGACGAAGGCCGTGCTGGTGAGAACGTTGGTGTTCTGCTGCGTGGTATCAAACGTGAAGAAATCGAACGTGGTCAGGTACTGGCTAAGCCGGGCTCTATCAAGCCGCACACCAAGTTCGAATCTGAAGTGTACATTCTGTCCAAAGACGAAGGCGGCCGTCATACTCCGTTCTTCAAAGGCTACCGTCCGCAGTTCTACTTCCGTACTACTGACGTGACTGGTACCATCGAACTGCCGGAAGGCGTAGAGATGGTAATGCCGGGCGACAACATCAAAATGGTTGTTACCCTGATCCACCC
>NZ_JAOWHJ010000050.1:0-119464 GCF_030332695.1 Citrobacter sp. Cpo089
TTAACGCTGAGGTGTGATGACGAGGCACTACGGTGCTGAAGTAACAAATGCCCTGCTTCCAGGAAAAGCCTCTAAGCATCAGGTAACACGAAATCGTACCCCAAACCGACACAGGTGGTCAGGTAGAGAATACCAAGGCGCTTGAGAGAACTCGGGTGAAGGAACTAGGCAAAATGGTGCCGTAACTTCGGGAGAAGGCACGCTGATATGTAGGTGAAGTGGTTTACCCATGGAGCTGAAATCAGTCGAAGATACCAGCTGGCTGCAACTGTTTATTAAAAACACAGCACTGTGCAAACACGAAAGTGGACGTATACGGTGTGACGCCTGCCCGGTGCCGGAAGGTTAATTGATGGGGTTATCCGTAAGGAGAAGCTCTTGATCGAAGCCCCGGTAAACGGCGGCCGTAACTATAACGGTCCTAAGGTAGCGAAATTCCTTGTCGGGTAAGTTCCGACCTGCACGAATGGCGTAATGATGGCCAGGCTGTCTCCACCCGAGACTCAGTGAAATTGAACTCGCTGTGAAGATGCAGTGTACCCGCGGCAAGACGGAAAGACCCCGTGAACCTTTACTATAGCTTGACACTGAACACTGGTCCTTGATGTGTAGGATAGGTGGGAGGCTTTGAAGTGTGGACGCCAGTCTGCATGGAGCCATCCTTGAAATACCACCCTTTAATGGCTGGTGTTCTAACGTAGACCCGTAATCCGGGTTGCGGACAGTGTCTGGTGGGTAGTTTGACTGGGGCGGTCTCCTCCTAAAGAGTAACGGAGGAGCACGAAGGTTAGCTAATCCTGGTCGGACATCAGGAGGTTAGTGCAAAGGCATAAGCTAGCTTGACTGCGAGAGTGACGGCTCGAGCAGGTGCGAAAGCAGGTCTTAGTGATCCGGTGGTTCTGAATGGAAGGGCCATCGCTCAACGGATAAAAGGTACTCCGGGGATAACAGGCTGATACCGCCCAAGAGTTCATATCGACGGCGGTGTTTGGCACCTCGATGTCGGCTCATCACATCCTGGGGCTGAAGTAGGTCCCAAGGGTATGGCTGTTCGCCATTTAAAGTGGTACGCGAGCTGGGTTTAGAACGTCGTGAGACAGTTCGGTCCCTATCTGCCGTGGGCGCTGGAGAATTGAGGGGGGCTGCTCCTAGTACGAGAGGACCGGAGTGGACGCATCACTGGTGTTCGGGTTGTCATGCCAATGGCATTGCCCGGTAGCTAAATGCGGAAGAGATAAGTGCTGAAAGCATCTAAGCACGAAACTTGCCCCGAGATGAGTTCTCCCTGACTCCTTGAGAGTCCTGAAGGAACGTTAAAGACGATGACGTTGATAGGTCGGGTGTGTAAGTGTAGCGATACATTGAGCTAACCGATACTAATGAACCGTGAGGCTTAACCTTACAACGCCGAAGATGTTTTGGCGAAAGACAGAGACAATATTCAGCCTGATTACAGATTAGATTGACATGCAAAAGCGTGTTGATAAACAGAATTTGCCTGGCGGCTGTAGCGCGGTGGTCCCACCTGACCCCATGCCGAACTCAGAAGTGAAACGCCGTAGCGCCGATGGTAGTGTGGGGTCTCCCCATGCGAGAGTAGGGAACTGCCAGGCATTAATTAAAGTGAAGAAGCCCATCCTGCCGGATGGGCTTTTTTGCGTCTGCGCGGGATGAAAACCGCCGGATGCGGCGTGCCGCCTTATCCGGCCTGCAGGGGCCGGGCTGAACGTATTTTGTAGGCCTGATAAGCGCAGCGCATCAGGCTCATCACAACACCACGGTTACCATCTTATCCATTGCGTAACAAAATCAGCAAGTTGCTGTATATCGTTGATATCTAACAATGGAACATCCACCGCCAGCGGAACATCACTGGCAACCGCGATAACATATTCGTCTATCGCCAATTCTTCAGGACTATGCCCGCAACCGTCGCGAAAAAGCACGATCTTAGCGACAGGTTCATGCTTAAACCCTTCAACCAGCACTAGATCCAACGTCGCTGCATCCATCCGGCTTACCAGATATGCTAAATCCAGTTCGGGCTCTTCCGGTGTTTCTACCATTAATGCCCAACGTTGCTGGCTGGCGACCAGCGTTTGTGCTGCACCGGCTTTGCGCAGTTCATAGCTATCTTTACCGGGCTTGTCGACATCCATATTGTGATGGGTATGCTTAATCAATCCGGGACGTATACCTCTGGCACGTAGTTCCGGGATCAACTTTTTGAGCAGCGTGGTTTTTCCCGTGCCGCTCCATGCCGCAATGGCGAGTAATGGGATCATGATTTTTCCTGCCATTTTGCGAGCTCTTCGGGGGTGTTCACGTTTACGAACGCATCTTTATGATCGCTGAAATCGACAGCATGACCGCCAGCCAGACGCATAAAGACCATGACACGTCGTTCACCGGACTGAAGGTAATCCTGCAGCAAAGGCTGCATAGAGCGGTGCATCAGCGCAATGGTTGGGTGATCTCTTTCCCCATCATGCACCCAGACAACGGGTGCATCTTTACGTTGCTCTTTTAGACGAGCGACCAGATCGTGAGGAATATAGGGCATATCGCACGGGCAAAACAGAAACCACTCCCCCGTTTGCTGCAGGAATACCGATAGCATCCCGGCCAGTGGGCCAGGGAAATCGGCCAAGGAATCGGGAATAACTTTCAGGCCGCTTTGCTGGTATATATCCCGGTGGCGATTGGCATTAACCACCACGGTTTCGACCTGCAAAGCGAGAATGTCGGCCACATGCCGCCAAAGAGGTTTACCGTCCAGTTCAAGCAGACCTTTATCGGTTCCACCCATCCGTCTGGCCTTACCGCCAGCCAGCACAACCCCTGTTATTGCACTATCCAGAATCACTGATATCGCCTCTTTTAATGTGGGATTGACCCTGCTAACGTATCTGTATTGAGCCTAAGGAGCACAACCATGAAATGTAAACGTCTGAATGAAGTTATTGAACTCCTCCAGCCAGCCTGGCAGAAGGAACCCGATCTTAACCTGATGCAATTTTTGCAGAAACTGGCGCAAGAGTCAGGTTTTGACGGCGAACTGGCGGATTTAACTGATGACATTCTGATCTATCACCTGAAAATGCGAGACTCAGCGAAGGATGCTGTCATTCCAGGTATTCAGAAAGATTATGAAGAAGATTTTAAAACTGCACTACTCCGCGCTCGTGGTGTAATTAAAGAGTAAAAGCTTGTAATCGCCGCCACCGAAAGCGCTGCGAAATGATATCCTGAATCATTCGTAGTATTTTCCGGATGATGGGATGAACGACAACGCTTTTAATTTCCAGACGCTACACCCGGATACCATCATGGATGCACTGTTTGAGCAGGGGATCCGGGTGGATTCCGGGCTTACCCCGCTTAACAGCTATGAAAACCGTGTCTATCAATTCCAGGACGAAGACCGTCGACGCTTTGTCGTTAAGTTTTATCGCCCTGAACGTTGGTCTGTCGATCAGATCCAGGAAGAGCACCAGTTTGCTCTGGAACTGGTAAGCGATGAAGTTCCGGTAGCTGCGCCGTTGGTACTGAACGGCCAAACGCTGTTAAGCCATCAGGGTTTCCATTATGCGATCTTCCCCAGCGTCGGTGGACGCCAGTTTGAAGCCGACAACATCGATCAGATGGAGGCGGTGGGGCGCTATCTCGGGCGTATGCACCAGACCGGATGCAAGCGTACTTTTGCCTTCCGCCCAACGATTGGCCTTGAAGAGTACCTGGCTGAGCCGCGTAAAGTTTTTGAACACGCACAGCTTATCCCATCAGGGCAAAAAGCGGCTTTCCTGAAGGCAACGGATGCGCTTATCGCGATTGTTACCGAACGCTGGCATACGCGTTTTACCACGTTACGCCTGCACGGTGATTGTCATGCCGGTAATATTCTGTGGCGCGATGGCCCGATGTTTGTCGATTTAGATGATGCCCGCAATGGTCCGGTTATTCAGGATTTATGGATGCTCCTCAATGGTGATAAAGCTGAACAACGCATGCAGCTAGAAACCATTATCGAGGCTTATGAAGAGTTTAGTGAGTTCGACATCTCTGAAATCGGACTGATAGAGCCTTTACGCGCTATGCGTTTAGTTTATTATCTTGCCTGGCTGATTCGACGTTGGGCTGACCCTGCGTTCCCAAAAAACTTCCCGTGGTTAACCGGGGAAGATTACTGGCATCGTCAGACCGCAACCTTTATTGAGCAGGCAAAAATTCTGCAAGAGCCCCCCTTACAATTAACGCCAATGTATTAATCGGAGAAACTTGAACATGAAAAAAATATGGCTGGCGCTGGCTGGTATGGTCTTAGCTTTTAGCGCATCTGCAGCGCAGTTCCAGGATGGTAAACAATATATCACCCTGGAGAAGCCTGTTGCGGGTGAACCGCAAGTGTTGGAGTTCTTCTCCTTCTACTGCCCGCACTGCTATCAGTTTGAAGAAGTGCTTCATGTATCTGATAACGTGAAGAAAAAACTGCCAGAAGGCACCAAGATGACCAAATACCACGTCGAGTTTCTCGGGCCTTTGGGCAAAGACCTGACGCAGGCATGGGCGGTTGCAATGGCGCTGGGCGTTGAAGATCAGGTCACTGTTCCTCTGTTTGAAGGGGTTCAGAAAACCCAGACCGTTCAGTCTGTTGCTGATATCCGTAAAGTGTTTGTCGATGCGGGTATTAAAGGCGAAGACTATGATGCGGCATGGAACAGCTTCGTAGTGAAATCTCTCGTGGCACAGCAGGAAAAAGCAGCGGCTGATTTACAGCTGCAGGGCGTTCCGGCGATGTTCGTGAATGGTAAATATCAGGTAAATCCGCAAGGCATGGATACCAGCAGCATGGATATCTTTGTACAACAGTATGCGGATACCGTGAAATACCTGGTCGGTCAGAAGTAAAAGCAAAAGCCGGTCACTGACCGGCTTTTTTATTTTGAGGCTTTAATCGCGTCGAGCTGCGCGTCTTTCTCACTCCACAGCGTATTCAACCACAGCTGAAAGCGGCGCTTGAATGCCTTATCGTTCACGTAATCACCGTGTAACTCTTCATGGATTGGCTCCAGATTCACCCGCACGACAATCCGCGTTAGCTTACCGCTCAGCATATCGTAGAACGGTCGGCTACTGTTTTCCGGATAGCACAACGTGACGTTCAACATTTTATCGAACTGTGACCCCAGTACGTTCAATGCCATTGCAATACCTGCCGCTTTAGGAGGGAGCAGGTTTTGATAAGGAGAGCGGGTTTGCTCACGTTTATCTTTGGTAAAGCGTGAACCTTCGACAAAATTCACAATGGTTGTCGGGTGTACGCGAAACTTCTCGCAGGAACGACGCGTTGTTTCGACATCTTTACCACGGCGTTCCGGATGGCGAAGCAGATAGCCACGTGAATAGCGTTTCATAAACGGCATATCCAGCGCCCAGCAGGCCAGGCCAATAAAGGGCACCCAGGCCAACTGCTGCTTGAGGAAATATTTATTCATCGGGATGTGCTTACGGAACAGAACGCAAAGCACAACGATATCGGCCCAGCTGTAATGATTACAAATGAGCAGATACCAGTTTTTCTTGCTAAGACCTTCCAGCCCTTCAACATCCCACTTCAGCCGCGGATTAAGGTGCAGCAGTAGCGCCAGACCTTCACACCAGCAGTACATCATGAAATTACAGAAGACGGAAACCTTGCGCCAGACGACAGGAATGGGCAAAAGGAGTTTCACAACCCCGGCAAGGATGATCGGCACAGAACAAAAAATCGTGACCAATATGGTCAACACGATACTCAGCAACAGCGTTATCGCAGCGAGTATTCTCGTCATAATTAAATTATTCAAAAGGTTAGCCATAGACAGTGCGCGAAAGAGGCGCAAGGGGCTGATTTTATCAGAAAACGAACCAAATGATGGATCTTCCCTGAATAGAAAAAAAGAGAATATCTATCCACATCAGGATATAAGCTGTAAAAATGGAATAAAATGCCGTGAGTTTATTTAACCAATTGAAATTATTGTATAAATATAATGGAGCATTAATTGCCTTGCTATATTTAAAGAGCTGAAAATTATTTATTCACAAAGTTATCCACAGCTGTCTTTGCGAGCAAAGCAGAAGATCTGCAAAAGTTTTTCGACAAATGCGGCGAAAAACTCATGTTTTCATCCTGTCTGTGGCATCCTTTACCCATAATCTGATAAACAGGCACGGACATTATGGTTCAGATCCCAGAAAACCCACTTATCCTTGTAGATGGCTCATCTTACCTGTATCGCGCATACCACGCGTTCCCACCGCTGACTAACAGCGCAGGAGAACCTACGGGCGCGATGTACGGTGTCCTCAACATGCTGCGTAGCTTGATTCTGCAATATCAACCAACCCATGCAGCGGTGGTATTCGACGCCAAGGGTAAAACCTTCCGTGATGAATTATTCGAACATTATAAGTCTCACCGCCCACCGATGCCGGACGATCTGCGTGCGCAGATTGAACCTCTGCATGCGATGGTAAAGGCGATGGGGCTGCCACTGTTGGCTGTTTCTGGCGTGGAGGCGGACGATGTTATCGGTACGCTGGCGCGGGAAGCAGAGAAGATCGGTCGCCCGGTGCTGATTAGCACCGGTGATAAAGATATGGCTCAGTTAGTGACGCCGAATATCACCCTTATCAACACCATGACCAATACGATCCTCGGCCCGGATGAAGTTGTGAATAAGTACGGCGTCCCGCCGGAACTGATCATCGATTTCCTGGCGCTGATGGGGGATTCCTCAGATAACATTCCTGGCGTTCCAGGCGTAGGCGAAAAAACCGCTCAGGCACTGCTGCAGGGGCTGGGTGGGCTGGATACCCTCTATGCCGAATCAGACAAAATAGCGGGGCTGACCTTCCGTGGTGCGAAAACCATGGCGGGCAAACTTGAGCAGAACAAAGAGGTGGCGTACCTCTCTTATCAATTGGCTACCATCAAAACGGATGTTGAGCTGGAATTGACCTGTGAGCAGCTTGAAGTGCGTCAGCCCGCTGCAGAAGAACTGCTTGGCCTGTTTAAACAGTATGAATTTAAACGTTGGGTTACCGACGTTGAAGCGGGTAAATGGCTACAGGCTAAAGGGACGAAGCCGGCGGCAAAACCGCAAGAAACTATTGTCGTCGATGAAACGCCTGAGGAGCCGGCCACGGTTCTTTCGTACGATAACTATGTGACGATTCTGGACGAAGCGACGCTGGAAGCGTGGATCGCTAAGCTGAAAAAAGCACCTGTCTTTGCCTTCGATACTGAAACTGACAGCCTGGACAACATTTCCGCGAATCTGGTTGGCCTGTCTTTTGCCATTGAACCGGGTGTGGCGGCGTATGTTCCTGTTGCCCACGATTACCTGGATGCCCCTGACCAGATCGCGCGCGACCGCGCGCTGGAGCTGCTAAAGCCGCTGCTGGAAGATGAGAACGCGCACAAAGTCGGGCAAAACCTGAAGTACGATCGCGGCATCCTGGCGAACTATGGCATCGAGCTGCGCGGCATCACTTTTGACACCATGCTCGAATCCTACATTCTTAACAGCGTCGCTGGACGACACGATATGGACAGCCTGTCGGACCGCTGGCTGAAACATAAGACCATCACCTTTGAAGAGATTGCTGGAAAAGGCAAAAACCAGCTGACCTTTAACCAGATAGCACTGGAAGAGGCTGGTCGTTACGCTGCGGAAGACGCCGACGTTACGTTACAGCTGCATCTGAAGATGTGGCCAGAATTGCAACAGCATAAAGGGCCGTTGAACGTCTTTGAAAATATCGATATGCCGCTGGTGCCGGTTTTGTCTCGCGTTGAGCGCAACGGTGTGAAAATCGATCCGGCTGTTCTGCACAAGCATTCAGAAGAGCTGACGCTGCGTTTGAATGAGCTGGAGCAAAAAGCGCACGAGATCGCCGGAGAAGCGTTTAACCTCTCTTCCACTAAGCAACTGCAAACTATCCTGTTTGAAAAGCAGGGTATTAAGCCGTTGAAGAAAACCCCAGGCGGCGCGCCATCAACGTCGGAAGAGGTACTGGAAGAGCTCGCGCTGGATTACCCATTGCCGAAAGTGATCCTGGAATATCGTGGTTTAGCAAAACTGAAGTCGACCTATACGGATAAGCTTCCGTTGATGATTAACAAGAAAACCGGACGCGTGCACACCTCCTACCATCAGGCGGTTACCGCCACCGGGCGCTTGTCTTCAACGGATCCAAACCTGCAAAACATCCCGGTACGGAATGACGAAGGTCGTCGTATTCGTCAGGCGTTCATTGCGCCAGAAGACTACGTGATTGTCTCTGCGGACTACTCACAGATTGAACTGCGTATCATGGCGCACCTTTCACGTGATAAAGGTCTGCTTACCGCGTTTGCCGAAGGGAAAGACATTCACCGCGCAACGGCGGCTGAAGTCTTTGGTTTACCGCTTGATTCCGTGACCAGCGAACAACGCCGCAGCGCGAAAGCCATCAACTTCGGTTTGATCTACGGGATGAGCGCCTTTGGTTTGGCGCGCCAGTTGAATATTCCGCGCAAAGAAGCACAGAAGTACATGGATCTCTACTTTGAACGCTACCCAGGTGTGTTGGAATACATGGAACGTACCCGCGCGCAGGCGAAAGAGCAAGGCTATGTAGAAACGCTGGAAGGTCGCCGTCTCTATTTACCGGATATTAAATCCAGTAATGGTGCTCGTCGCGCTGGTGCTGAACGTGCGGCCATTAACGCCCCGATGCAGGGAACTGCCGCAGATATTATCAAGCGAGCCATGATTGCTGTGGATGGATGGCTGCAAACCGAGCAACCGCGCGTGCGCATGATCATGCAGGTACACGATGAACTGGTGTTTGAAGTGCACAAAGATGATCTGGAAAGCGTCTCTAAAAAGATCCACCAA
The DNA here is from genome assembly GCF_030332695.1 of Citrobacter sp. Cpo089. Classification (NCBI taxonomy): domain Bacteria; kingdom Pseudomonadati; phylum Pseudomonadota; class Gammaproteobacteria; order Enterobacterales; family Enterobacteriaceae; genus Citrobacter; species Citrobacter sp. Cpo089. The sequence continues at coordinate 8,928 of NZ_JAOWHJ010000050.1, forward strand.
CTGATGGAAAACGAGACCCAGATTGACGTGCCGTTGCTGGTGGAAGTCGGGAGTGGTGAAAACTGGGATCAGGCGCACTAAGGGTTTACTTAATAACGCCCCTTTTTCGTAACTAAGCAACATAAGAGAGAGCTTTTTGTGATGTCCATTAGAATTCCCTATGTAAGGAATGAAAAAAAATTACAAAAAGTGCTTTCTGAGCTGCTCAAAAAAGAGTAAAGTTATTCTCGTAGGGTACAGAGGTAAGATGTTCTATCTTTCAGACCTTTTACTTCACGTAATCGGATTTGGCTGAATATTTTAGCCGCCCCAGTCAGTAATGACTGGGGCGTTTTTTATTGTGCGAAAGAAAAGTTTTGCACATGCTGTAGGCCGGATAAGACGCGCAGCGGCGCCATCCGGCATATCGGTGGGTTATTCCCCGTCCTGCTCCTCTTCAACCGGTGCCAGTTCACTAAACCAGCTATCCAGTTTTTGCCGCAGTTTGTCCACACCCAGTTTTTTCAGCGATGAAAATGCTTCTACCTGCACGTCACCGTTAAATGCCAGTACGGCTTCACGTACCATATTCAGCTGCGCTTTGCGTGCACCGCTGGCCAGCTTATCTGCTTTAGTCAGCAGTACCAGAACCTGAACGTTGCTCTCAACCGCCCACAGGATCATCTGTTGATCGAGATCTTTTAACGGGTGACGAATATCCATCAGCACTACCAGACCTTGCAGGCTCTGACGCTTTTCCAGATATTCAGCCAGCGCGCGCTGCCATTTACGCTTCATCTCTTCCGGAACTTCGGCATAACCGTATCCTGGCAAATCGACTAGGCGTTTGCCGTCAACGACTTCAAACAGGTTGATGAGCTGAGTACGACCCGGCGTTTTAGATGTACGCGCCAGACCTTTTTGATTCGTCAGGGTATTTAGCGCACTGGATTTGCCTGCGTTGGAACGGCCAGCAAAAGCCACTTCGATACCGGTATCGGAAGGTAAGTGGCGAATATCAGGCGCACTCATCACAAAGTGCGTCTGTTGATAATTCAAGTTAGTCAAAGCAGTCCTCTCCATCAATCAGGGCTTTGCAGCGATTATACCTGAACCCCAGCAAAAGGCTGGTTTTTCGACGAGTGGGCTGTGTAAGTAAAAACCCCGCGCTTTGTGAGACATTGCCGACAGTTTCTATACGAGATGACAGAGTAAAAAATGACAGAACTAAAATAAATCATATGGTTACATTTGGGCGCTATTCTTAAAATCAGAAATTGTTACCCAGGTTACTTGTACGTTTAAACCAAAACGGTAAAGTAGCGTCCATAGCGAGGAAGCTGAAAGGATAGATGACTCAGGATGAGGGTCAGGAGCGCCAGGAGGCGAAGACACAGGATTGTCAGGAAGACAAACGTCCGGAGACGTTAGTAAAAGGAAATGGAAACAACACGGAATGTTACAGGCTAAGGGAAAAACAGGGTGTGTTGATAGCCAACAGGGATTGTAGAGCCCGTAAGGGTTGAGAGTCAGGAAAAAAGGCGACAGATTACTCTGTCGCCTTTTTTCTTTATTTCTGCTAGATTCCGGCGCAATTATATACTGAATAAAAACAGCCAAAGACGAATCATGATGAAACCAACTTCTACACCACGCGGTAAAGGTCCTGCAAAAGCGCGTCGTAAAACACACGAAGAAATTAACCAGGAAGCTCGCGACCGTAAGCGCCAGAAAAAACACCGTGGTCATGCGGCAGGTAGCCGTGCGTCCGGTAGCGAAGGCGCATCTGGTGGCGGAAACCAAAATAAGCAAAAAGATCCTCGTATTGGCAGCAAAACCCCCATTCCATTGGGCGTGACCGAAAAAGTCACCAAACAGCACAAACCGAAGAGTGAGAAACCTATGCTTTCACCACAGGCTGAGTTGGATTTACTGGAAACGGATGAGCGCCTGGATGCGCTGCTGGAGCGTCTTGAAGCAGGAGAAACCCTGAGCGCGGAAGAACAGTCCTGGGTTGATGCCAAGCTGGATCGCATCGATGAGCTGATGCAAAAGCTGGGTCTTTCTTACGATGACGAGGAAGAAGAGGAAGAAGAAGAAAAGCAGGAAGACATGATGCGCCTGCTGAAAGGCGGCAACTAACGGTTTTACACCGTGGGTCTTCCCGTCCTGCTTATAACCCTTCCGGTTATATGTTATCTGGTGTGGTTATTCGTTAAACTACAGCGGTTGTCGCGGCGACAGAAGTTGCTGCGCAACCGACTTATCACCCGTACTGGGGTTAAGTCGGTACGCCGTACCCGCCAGAGACGCCATCGGAAGGAGTGAGCATGTCAGAGCAGTTAATAGACTGGGACCTGGCCCTGATCCAGAAATATAACTATTCCGGGCCACGATATACCTCGTACCCGACCGCGCTGGAGTTTTCTGAAGACTACGGCACTGAGGCATTTCTAAAGGCCGTGGCGCGTTATCCTGAGCGTCCTCTCTCGCTGTACGTTCACATCCCGTTCTGCCACAAGCTGTGCTACTTCTGCGGCTGTAACAAGGTCGTGACTCGTCAGCAGCATAAAGCCGATCAATACCTCGATGTCTTAGAACAAGAAATTATTCATCGCGCACCGCTGTTTGCCGGACGTCATGTCAGTCAACTGCACTGGGGCGGCGGCACGCCAACGTATCTGAATAAAGCGCAAATCAGCCGTTTGATGTCGCTGCTACGTGGCAACTTTAACTTTAACGACGACGCCGAAATTTCGATCGAAGTGGATCCGCGTGAAATTGAGCTGGATGTGCTCGATCATTTACGCGCTGAAGGTTTTAACCGCCTGAGCATGGGGGTGCAGGACTTCAATAAAGAAGTTCAGCGCTTGGTGAACCGTGAGCAGGATGAGGAGTTTATCTTTGCGCTGCTGAATCATGCGCGTGAGATTGGCTTTACCTCAACGAACATCGATCTGATTTATGGTTTGCCAAAACAGACGCCGGAAAGTTTCGCCTTCACCCTGAAACGCGTTGCTGAGCTGAATCCAGACCGACTGAGCGTCTTTAACTACGCGCACCTGCCGACGCTGTTTGCCGCTCAGCGCAAAATTAAAGATGCCGACCTGCCCAGCGCGCAGCAGAAGCTGGATATCCTGCAGGAAACCATCTCTTCACTGACCGAAACTGGCTATCAGTTCATTGGTATGGATCACTTTGCCCGCCCGGATGATGAGCTGGCGATTGCTCAACGCAAGGGTGTGCTGCATCGTAATTTCCAGGGTTATACCACCCAGGGTGATACCGATCTGCTGGGAATGGGCGTGTCAGCCATCAGTATGATTGGTGACAACTACGCGCAGAACCAGAAAGAGCTGAAGCGCTATTATCAGCAGGTAGACGAGCAGGGGGACGCGCTGTGGCGCGGAATTGCCCTGACCCGCGATGACTGCATTCGTCGTGATGTTATTAAGCTCCTGATCTGCAACTTCCGCCTCGACTATGCCGCTGTGGAACAGCAATGGGATCTGAACTTCGCTGACTATTTTGCCGAAGACCTGAAACTGCTGGCACCGCTGGCGAAGGATGGGCTGGTGGATGTCGATGAGAAGGGGATTCAGGTCACGCCGAAGGGCCGTCTGCTGATCCGTAATATTTGCATGTGCTTCGATGCGTATCTGCGCCAGAAAGCGCGGATGCAGCAATTCTCTCGGGTGATTTAACGCTTTTCCGGGTGGCGCTTCGCTTATCGTGCCTACGAAAATCTCAATACGTAGGTCGGGTAAGCGAAGCGCCACCCGGCGAACCCGCTAGCTGAAAAGCCCAACAAGCGCTGCGCACAATACTGCGGCGACAGCAGTTTGTGGCGTATGGCTTTCGACTGCACCGCTCGACAGCAGATTAATGATTGATTCCAGCATGATGACTTCCCCCCCGTTTTCCGGGCACGATCATACTTAACTCATCGGAACAGTAAAGCGCAAAATAGCAGCTATTTGCGCTCAATTATTGATCTTTACACAGTGACGATATGTCACTCCATTCCGAGTTCTTTTAGCTTACGCGTCAAGGTATTACGACCCCAACCGAGCAAGCGTGCCGCTTCCTGTTTATGCCCCTGAGTATGACGGAGCGCGGTAGTCAACAGCGTGCGCTCCATCTCCGGTTGGGCCTCGGAAAGCAAGTTTTGATGGCCGGAGCGTAATGCCCGATCTGCCCACTGTGCCAATAGCGTTGCCCAACTATCCGGCTGCATATGGGACGGTGCGTCTGGCACGGAGGTTTCAAACAGCTCGGTTGGTAAGTCCTGAATCAGTACTTCCTGCCCGGCGGCCATTACGGTTAACCAGCGGCAGGTGTTCTCAAGCTGACGCACGTTACCTGGCCAGGCCAGACGGGTGAGTGCAGCCTCAGTTTCCGGGTGTAATTGTTTGGCTTCCACCCCCAGTTCGCGGGCGGCCTCCTGCAGGAAATGACGCGCCAGGCGGGGGATATCCTCCCGACGTTCACGCAGCGGTGGCAGATGTACCCGAATGACGTTCAGCCGATGGAATAAGTCCTCACGGAATTTGCCTTCCTGCACGCGCAGTTCAAGATTCTGGTGCGTGGCGGCGATAATGCGTACATCTACCTTTACGGGCGCGTAACCGCCAACGCGGTAAAACTGTCCATCGGCTAATACGCGCAATAAACGCGTTTGCACGTCCAGCGGCATATCGCCAATTTCATCGAGGAACAGCGTACCGCCGTCTGCCTGTTCAAAGCGCCCCTGACGAATGGTATTCGCCCCGGTAAACGCGCCTTTCTCATGACCAAACAGCTCAGATTCGATCAAATCTTTCGGAATAGCCGCCATGTTCAGCGCGATAAACGGCGCTTTGACGCGCGGGCTATGACGGTGCAACGCATGGGCGACCAGTTCTTTACCGGTCCCTGACTCTCCGTTTATCAATACGCTGATTGACGATCGGGACAGGCGGCCAATAATGCGAAAGACATCCTGCATTGCCGGCGCTTCGCCGATGATGTCGGTTGTGGGGCCGTTAATCTGAACATTGCGCGGCTGCTGCTGTTCCTGATAATGGCTGATGGCGCGCTCGACCAGCGCCACGGCTTCATCAATATCAAAAGGTTTAGGCAGATAATCAAACGCCCCTTGCTGATAGGCGCTGACGGCGGCATCCAGATCGGAGTGCGCGGTCATTATGATGACCGGAAGCATCGGATGCCGCTGTTTAATCTGTTTTAACAGCGTCAGGCCGTCCATACCCGGCATGCGGATATCCGACAACAGCACGTCCGGCGTTTTGCTGGCCAGCGCGTCCAGTACCTCTTTACCACTTTCAAATGTGGTACAGCTTAGCCCTGCCCCTGCGAGCGCACGTTCAAGCACCCAACGGATGGAACTATCGTCATCAACGACCCAGACTATTCCTCGTTGCATAAACGTCACCTTATTTCCTGATAGGCAGGTAAACCGAGAACTCGGTATGACCCGGCCAACTGGTAAATTCAATTTTGCCGGAATGTTGATCAATCAAATTACGGGCGATAGATAATCCAAGGCCGGTACCACCTTCGCGACCGCTGACCATTGGGTAGAACAGCGTGTCCTGCAAATGCGAGGGAATACCCGGACCGTTATCCTCAACATCAATTCGTGCCGCCAGACGATAACGCATGCCGTGTAGCGTGAGCTGAAACGCGGTGCGGGTACGCAGAATGATCTCGCCGCCTTCCGGTCCCAGCGCCTGCAAAGCATTGCGCACGATGTTCAGCAAAACCTGCTCAATCTGGTCCGGGTCGTGCAGTAACTCAGGCAGACTTGGGTCGTAATCCCGGATTAGCGTGACGTTTTCCGGCAGCTCCATCGAGACCAGCGCCACCACGCGTTCCGCCACTTTGTGAATACTTTCCGTGATGTGCATTCCCGGCTGTTGTGGCCCCAGCAGACGGTCGACCAGATTACGCAGGCGGTCCGCCTGTTCAATAATGACTTTGGTATATTCGGTCAGCGCCGGGTCCGGAAGTGCTTTGCTGAGAAGTTGCGCCGCGCCGCGTAATCCACCCAGCGGGTTTTTAATTTCATGTGCCAGACCACGCACCAGATCGCGGGCAGCAATCTGCTGGGCGTGCTGGAGCTGTTCCTGACTCAGACGGCGCTGGTTATCCATAGGGGCCATCTCCAGCAAGATAAGGCCATCAGGCAGCCTCTGAGCGGTCACAGAGAGGATATGTGAGTGGCTGTCTATCACCAGCGTCACTTCGTTATCCGTAAAGCCCTGGCCTGCTTCCAGGCTCTCTCGCATCAGTCCGATGTTTAAGGAGAAATAACTCAACAGATCGGGAAGCGGTGTACCAAATAGTTTGCGGGAGCTTTGGGCGAGCAGCTGTTGCGCCGCCGGGTTGGCGTAATGTACAGCCAGCTCATCGTCGACCAGTAAGATGCTGTTGATTAAAGAATTGAGGATCTGCCCAGCATCGGGCAGCGTGCCGGTTGCCATTCAGCAGTCTCCTGAAAAGTGTTGCACCAATTTAGTGCATTATAGCGTTTTACATCAAAAAAGCGCGAAAAAGCAGGTTGTTAGTGGAGAAAAAAGCCCATCCTGGGATGGGCTACAGATGACTGGCAAACATAGATGCCGGATGGCGGCTTTGCCTTATCCGGCCTACAAGGTAATGTTACCCTCCAGGCCTGATAAGTTTGCTCCATCAGGCGTCCTATCATTCGCCATCGATCTCAAGCCTGCCTGAGCAGGCTAAAAGTTCCACGGCAACTCAAACGATTAAACGCTGTAGTACAGCTCAAACTCTACCGGGTGCGGAGTCATACGCACGCGGTCATCTTCTTCGCGACGCAGCGCAATGTACGCATCGATCGCTTCATTAGTGAACACGCCGCCTGCGGTCAGGAACTCGCGGTCCAGATCCAGTTCTTTCAGTGCTTCTTCCAGAGAACCAGCAACCTGTGGGATCTCTTTCGCTTCTTCCGGCGGCAGGTCGTACAGGTTTTTGTCCATTGCTTCGCCCGGGTGGATCTTGTTCTTAATACCGTCAAGACCAGCCATCAGCAGCGCTGCGAAGCACAGGTACGGGTTAGCAGCCGGGTCCGGGAAACGCACTTCGATACGACGCGCTTTCGGAGAAGCAACTACCGGGATACGGATAGACGCAGAACGGTTACGGGCAGAGTAAGCCAGCATGACCGGCGCTTCGTAACCCGGGACCAGACGCTTGTAGGAGTTGGTGGTCGGGTTAGCCAGGGCGTTGATCGCTTTAGCGTGTTTGATTACGCCACCGATGTAGTACAGCGCCTGCTCAGACAGACCTGCATATTTGTCACCGGAGAACAGGTTTACGCCGTTCTTGGACAGGGACATGTGGCAGTGCATGCCGGAACCGTTATCGCCAAACATTGGTTTTGGCATAAAGGTTGCGGTTTTACCGAAACGGTGAGCGACGTTGTGAACGACATATTTGTAGATCTGAATTTCGTCCGCTTTTTTGGTCATGGTGTTAAAGCGGGTCGCGATTTCGTTCTGACCAGCAGTCGCCACTTCGTGGTGATGCGCTTCAACAACCAGGCCCATCTCTTCCATGATCAGACACATGGTAGAACGGATATCCTGAGAAGAATCTACCGGAGGAACCGGGAAGTAACCGCCTTTCACGCCAGGACGATGACCTTTGTTACCACCTTCGTATTTGGTGGAGGAGTTCCATGCGCCTTCGATGTCATCGATAGCCACGTGGGAACCGGAAATAGATGCGCCGAAACGGATGTCGTCAAACAGGAAGAACTCTGGCTCTGGCCCGAACAGAACGGTGTCTGCGATGCCGGTAGAACGCAGATACTCTTCAGCACGTTTAGCAATGGAGCGCGGGTCACGGTCATAGCCCTGCAGCGTACCTGGTTCCAGGATATCGCAACGGATGATCAGGGTAGACTCTTCAAAGAACGGGTCGATGAGAGCAGTAGACGCATCTGGCATCAGAACCATGTCTGATTCGTTAATGCCTTTCCAGCCACCGATTGAGGAGCCGTCAAACATTTTGCCTTCTTCAAAGAATTCGGCATTTACCTGATGAGCAGGAATAGTGACGTGCTGTTCTTTGCCTTTGGTATCAGTGAAGCGTAAATCAACAAACTTCACTTCGTGCTCGTTCAGCATCGTCAAAACGTGTTCAGCGGACATACTTACTCTCCCGGATTGGTCATTGTCGTCGTGGTAACGAAGTCTTCAATTCTGCAAAAATTGGCCGTGTCGCCATAAAAAATATAAAGCGAAATCTGTGCCAACTTTTAAATTGCCCCTAAAAGGCGTTATCATGCGCACCATCGTGCAAAGGGGCTGCACCATGAAGGTTGTATTGCACCATTATAGTGCTTTAATGTGAACATTAAGCACCATATTGGTGCAAAGCATGTCAGATTACCCCTTTTAACGCTCCGTGAATGTGATCACAAAGAAACTCTGCAATACTTGTTTGCGGAGGATGTTTGTGATCCTGTTTTGTACTGCGATTAATCCGTGTACAATAACGCGCTATTTCTAAAATGCCTGAGGCAAAGTTGTGATCGAAAATTTGCGTAACATCGCCATCATCGCGCACGTAGACCATGGTAAAACGACCCTGGTAGACAAGCTGCTCCAACAATCCGGTACGTTCGATGCACGTGCTGAAACCCAAGAGCGCGTGATGGACTCCAACGATTTGGAGAAAGAGCGTGGGATTACTATCCTCGCTAAAAACACCGCTATCAAATGGAATGACTACCGTATCAACATCGTTGATACCCCGGGGCACGCCGACTTCGGTGGTGAAGTTGAACGTGTAATGTCCATGGTCGACTCTGTGCTGCTGGTGGTGGATGCAATGGACGGTCCGATGCCGCAGACGCGCTTCGTGACCAAAAAAGCCTTTGCCCATGGCCTGAAGCCAATTGTTGTTATCAACAAAGTTGACCGTCCTGGTGCGCGTCCTGACTGGGTTGTTGATCAGGTATTTGACCTGTTCGTTAACCTCGACGCTACCGACGAGCAGCTGGACTTCCCGATCGTTTACGCTTCTGCGCTGAACGGTATCGCGGGTCTGGATCACGAAGACATGGCTGAAGACATGACTCCGCTGTATCAGACTATCGTTGATCGTGTACCGGCTCCGAATGTAGATCTTGATGGCCCGCTGCAGATGCAAATCTCTCAGCTGGACTACAACAACTACGTTGGCGTAATCGGTATCGGCCGCATCAAACGCGGTAAAGTTAAACCGAACCAGCAGATCACTATCATTGATAGCGAAGGCAAAACCCGTAACGGTAAAGTCGGTAAAGTTCTGACCCATCTGGGTCTGGAACGTATCGAGAGTGATATTGCCGAAGCAGGCGATATCATCGCGATCACCGGTCTGGGCGAACTGAACATCTCCGACACCATCTGCGACCCGCAGAATGTTGAAGCGCTGCCAGCTCTGTCCGTTGATGAACCGACCGTTACCATGTTCTTCTGCGTAAACACCTCTCCGTTCTGCGGTAAAGAAGGTAAATATGTTACCTCTCGTCAGATCCTTGACCGCCTGAACAAAGAGCTGGTGCACAACGTTGCGCTGCGCGTTGAAGAAACCGAAGATGCGGATGCGTTCCGTGTATCCGGTCGTGGTGAGCTTCACCTGTCTGTTCTGATCGAAAACATGCGTCGTGAAGGTTTCGAAATGGCGGTTTCCCGTCCGAAAGTAATCTTCCGCGAAATCGACGGCCGTAAACAAGAGCCGTTCGAAAACGTAACGCTGGACGTTGAAGAGCAGCATCAGGGTTCTGTGATGCAGGCTCTGGGTGAGCGTAAAGGCGACCTGAAAAACATGAATCCAGATGGCAAAGGCCGCGTACGTCTTGACTACGTGATCCCAAGCCGTGGTCTGATCGGCTTCCGTTCAGAATTCATGACCATGACTTCCGGTACCGGTCTGCTGTACTCCACCTTCAGCCACTACGACGACGTTCGTGCGGGTGATGTGGGTCAGCGTCAGAACGGCGTACTGATCTCCAACGGCCAGGGTAAAGCAGTTGCGTTCGCACTGTTCAGCCTGCAGGACCGCGGTAAGCTGTTCCTGGGTCACGGTGCTGAAGTTTACGAAGGCCAGATCATCGGTATTCACAGCCGCTCTAACGACCTGACTGTAAACTGCCTGACCGGTAAGAAACTGACCAACATGCGTGCGTCTGGTACTGACGAAGCAACGGTTCTGGTTCCGCCGGTTAAGATGACTCTGGAGCAGGCTCTGGAATTCATCGATGACGACGAACTGGTAGAAGTTACCCCAACCTCTATCCGTATCCGTAAGCGTCACCTGACTGAAAACGATCGTCGCCGTGCAATGCGTGGCGCGAAAGAAGAGTAATTAACACTCTTTTTCAGGTAAGCACAAAAAAGCCGCTGATTATCAGCGGCTTTTTTTATCCCGGAAGAATTAGAAGAAATACTTAGCCCCGACACGAATTTGATTTTGTTCGCGGTGATAAGGTTCTACATTGCGGTCTAACCAGCGTAGTTCCAGGTAGGGTAACCAGTGTTCATTGATACGATACTTGAAGGTATTCGTAATCTCCCAGTGATGATCTTTTCCGTTACTGCTATTGAAGTCATTCACTCGAATAAAATAGTGCGGCTCAAAGGTATAGGAAAATTTATCGGTGATAGTAAAATTCCAGTAGTTGCCTATTTCATAGGTATCATTATTGTCCTGGTCACCGTTTAGATCGGTTGAGCTGTAGTTATTATGGTTATATCGGTTACGCACGGTAAGATTAAACCATGGGGTAAATTTATAGTTAACATCCAGATAAGCCGCACCACCGGAACCCGCACTCTTATCATTTATCAACCCACCTGGCTGGATAGTTAATTTATCTGTCGGTTTAAATAACGGATACCAGCCCTCTATTTCATTATAGCCGTGTTTTAACTCATCCTTGCGTTGCATGGTGTAGGTGTTGGTGAGCATGATACCCGCGCCCATATCGGAGTTATAGCCAACGCGCATCATCACTTCTATCTGATCTGACGCCAGATTATATGCCTCGCGGTTCTCGACATAGGCACCCGCAAAAACAGAGGTAGAAGCAACCGAAGATAAGAGAATTATTGTTGTTAACTTTTTCATAATAAATCCATTTTTTAAGCGTAGGGAGGCCGCCATCCATTAAGATGGAATAGGCGGCTATTATTTTTATACGTTTACAGCAGAGGTATTATTTTTAGTGGTAACAGGATCCGATAGAACATTGTTTTTCTTCCGTTGGCTGATTTCCTCAATAATAAAAGCAAAGCGAGTTTCGTTGAGCTTATAAAATAAACCCATTGTGAATGCAGCGATAATGGCCAGCCCACAAGGCCAGAGGAAAATAAGCTGACGCAGGCCGAGCAAAGTTGCATTACTTTGGGTTATGTTGGGGATATAACCGATTTGCGTCAGCATGATGCCCGGCAGGAAACCAGCGAGCGCAGCGGAAATTTTGCGCGAAAAGGTATAACCCGTATACACCGAACCTTCCGCGCGGATCCCTGTTTTCCATTCGCCATAATCGACCGTATCCGGAACCAGCGCCCAGTTCAGGCTGTTAACAAAAGCGGTTCCGAAGAAGGCCATACAGGAGAATGTCACGAACAAAAATGATGTGCTGCCCCAGAAAAAGTTCAGTACATCGCCGATAGCCCATAATGCCAGACCGCCGAGGTAAACCTGCTTTTTACCGAAGCGTTTCACCGCAGCGGGAACCAGCAGCACCCCAACCAGAATGCATCCCATGCTGAAGAACCCCATCCACGACAGCAGATGAATATCATTGAGCACGTACTGGGTGTAGTACACCTGGATTGCCAGCTTGATGTTGAATGCCGCTAGCGTGCATAAGTTGGCGACACACAGCACCAGCAGGGGAGGGTTACGGAAAATGGCACAGAACGATTTGAGAATGCTGGGCTTATGGTGATCCGGCACGATTTCAATGTAGCGTTCCTTCACTCCGCTGAAACACCACCACATGCTGAACAGCCCGCAGACTGAAAAGATCAGTGCGGCGATCAGATAACCCAGCGAGGATGAACTGACAAATAGCGCTTGAATCGGCATAAAGCCAACGGTGCACAGTAACAGACCAACGGTAGCGCCGCCCTGACGCCAGGCGGCGAGCTGAGCGCGTTCATGCGGGTTTTTAGTGATCGCAGGCACCATCGCGCCGTAGGAGCAGTTCATCAGGCTATAGAACAGACCGAATAGCATAAACAATACCGTCGCCAGCCCAGTTTTTACCGTTAGCGTAAAATCTGTCGCCAAAAACTGCGCGCTGGCAACAACTGCGACAGGAAATGACGCATACAAAATAAAAGGTCTGAATTTACCTTTTGCGCCAATATTACGCCTTGAGTCCAGCAATACACCGGTCAACATATCAGTGAAGGCGGTGAAGAACTTCGCCACCAGAAAGATAATCCCACCGTAATACGCCGGCATCCCTAGTTCATCGGTATAAAATTTAAGCAGATACAGTGTGCCGATACACAGCATCAAATTTGAGCCGAAGTCACCCACTCCGTAGGCGAATTTTTCACGCAGGCTCAGTTTTAGTGTTAGCGGATCATGAAAAGACATAATCGCTCCTCAATAGCGCCCCGTAGAGCGCTATTAATTATTATTATCAAACGGGTTGTTTACGCGCTTCTATCTCTTCAACGATGCGGACATACATCTTCTCGTTAAGGTTGTAGAAACAGCCCATAGCCACAATGGTGATCACCGCTAAAGCGCAGGGATAAATAAAGATCAACTGACGCAAACCTTCGACCGTACTTGCTGATTGCACCACGTTGGGAATGTAGCCGATTTGCGTCAGCATCCAGCCGGGGAAGAATCCCGCCAGCGCTTGTGAAACTTTACGAAAGAAGGTGAAACCGGTGTATACCGTGCCTTCAGAGCGTACGCCGGTTCGCCATTCGCCATATTCCACCGTATCGGAGACCAGCGCCCAGTTCAGGCTGTTAACGAATGCTGAGCCGAAGAACGCCAAGCAGGAGAAGGCGACAAAGCTGACGGAACCGCCACCAAAGAAGTAGTTAAGCAAATCCCCCGCGACCCAAATTAGCAAACCGCCAATGTAGACTTTTTTCTTGCCGAAACGTCTAACCATTCCTGGCATCAAGAAGACGCCGATGAAGATACAGCCCATGCTGAAAAAGCCCATCCAGGAAAGGAGAATTGGGTCATTCAGTACGTACTGGGTGTAATAGACCTGAATTGCCAACTTAACGTTAAATGCGCCAAGCGTACAAAGGTTGGCAACGCACAGAATAAACAGAGGGCGGTTACCGGCGATGGCGCGGAAGGATTGCAATAATCCCGGTTTTTGCGCGGCATCCACGGGTTTCACTTCCACGTAGCGTTCTTTTACCCCGGCATAGCACAGCCACATAAACAGCAGGCCAAACAGCGAGAACAACGTGGCGGCGAAGATATAACCCAGCTGTGAATTGCCTTCGATCAAGTTCATTACCGGTACAAAGCCGACTGTACATAGCAACAAACCTAAGGTTGCGCCCCCTTGTCGCCAGGCTGCCAGTGAAGCGCGCTCGTCCGGATTTTTCGTAATCGCGGGAACCATTGCACCATAGGAGCAGTTCATCATGCTGAAGAACAGTCCGTACAGCATAAACAGCACCGTTGCCATCACCGTTTTACCGGTTACTTCAAACGGTGTACCGACAAAGTTGGCAATCGCCAGCAACGTAACTGGAAATGCGGCGTAAAGAACGAACGGACGGAATTTCCCTTTCGGGCCGATTTTGCGGCGGGAATCGAGCATAATCCCGGTGCCCATATCGGTAAACGCGGTAAAAAATTTGGCGATAAGGAAAATGATGCCGCCATAAGTTCCTGGTAAACCAAGGACATCGGTATAAAACTTGAGTAAATAGAGGGTACCAATGTCCAACAGGATATTGGAGCCTAAATCACCCATCCCATAGGCGAGTTTTTCTTTGAACGGCAAGCGTAGGGTTGCCGGATTAGAGGAAGTCTGACTCATTATTATTCTCCATGTGCCCGCGAGTTTCCCCGCGGGCGAGCCGTGTTAGATATTGCGTAAGGTGGCAAACAGTGACGCCCATTCACTCTTCGCGCGATAAAACACCGGAGGCTTGCCGATAGGCGCATCTACGGTAATTTCACCGCCCTGGTAAGTTTCCCCAGTCCAGACGTTTACCCAGCTATCCTCTGGCAGATACAGCGTCCAGTTTTGCTGGCCCTGTTCGTGAACCGGCGCGACCAGCAAATCTTGTCCCAGCAGATACTGATATTTCAGGGTATAGGTCCGAGCATCGTCTTCGTAATGCAGGAACAGCGGGCGCATCACCGGCAGACCGATAGCGCTGTTTTGCGCGACAGCCTGTTTTAGATACGGTTTCAGGGTGGTAAAGACGGTGGTCATACGGGCAAAGTGGGCGATGGTTTCAGCATCACCATCAAACTGCCAGTTATCGCCAGGGCGGTTACCTTCGTGGGTGCGCATCATCGGCGTGAAGGCGCTGAAGTCACACCAGCGCAGCAGCAGTTCTTTGCTGCGTTTCATGTCAAACAGGGTGGTGTAGCCGCCGATATCGCTGTGGTGCAGACCGTGACCGGTCATCGCCAGCGACAGCGCCGCAGGAACGACGGAAGCCAGACCGTCGTCGAGGCTCCAGTCAACGTTCTGATCGCCTGCCCACATCATGGTGGAGTACTTCTGGCTGCCGGTGTAGCCCGCACGCATAAAGAACAGGATCTCGCCGAGTTTGCCGGTCTCCTGTAACGCTTCGTAGTTGCATTTCGCCCACAGTGCGGGCCAGGCGTTATGCATAATTTCAGCGCTGACGCCGTTGTGCAGATACGTATCGGTTGGCAGATATTCGCCAAAGTCGGCCATCCAACCGCCGCAGCCCAGCTCAATCATGTTCTTTTTGATGACTTCTTTGAACCAGTTGTAGGCTTCGGGGTTGGTCAGATCGACCACACCGCCGTAAAACTCGCCGAACTCAACCAAATAGTCAGCGCCTGAGGCATCTTTCGCCAGATAACCGCGAGCGGCAGCTTCGGCACAGAGATCTTTATCGCTGGCGACGTATGGGTTGATGTAGGAGAGAAACTGCACGCCTTCTTCTTTCCACTGCTTAATACGGTTATCCAACTGCGGATAGTTGTCGCTGTTCCACTTCCAGTTCCACATCACGCGCTTGCCAAAGGAGGTCATGCGGATCCCGGACCAATCCTGCGCCCAGATGCCGTTTACTTTCACGCCTGCGTTACGCATGGTGTCCAGTTTGTTCTGGCAAATCTCAGTACCGCCCTGAATACCGAGCGTGACGCCGTCGTAAATCCAGTCCGGCAGCTCCGGCTGGCGACCTAACAGCGCGGTCAGTTTTTCCAGCAGGGAAATATACGTGTCGGCGCACTCAAAGCGCAGGGTGGTTTTGTCTTCCCACAGCGCCAGCTCGTGATACTCCGGTGCGCTGAAGTCGAAATTCATATAGCAACTGTTATCAACGTGGCAGTAGTACTTCTGTGTGCTGACGAAGGTCGGCTGCGGGAAGAAGGTCCAGTAGTAGTCTCCGCCGGCATTTTCTTTGCAGTCAGCCTGCCAGGTGACATAGCTGTTTTTGTTACGGCCCACGCCCTGTTCGCTGGTCCACAGTGGGAAGGGTTTTCCGCGCAAATCGAAGTAAGAGAATTGTTCACCGCAGCCGTAAATATGATCGTCCGGGTTGGCTGCCAGACGCAGCCAGATGCGGTTATGGCTGAGATCATCGTTGTGCAGGTCCAGCTTCAGGCGGCTCTGTTCATCGGTAGAGATGTGCAGCGTGGCGTTGATGGTATTACCGCGGCTGAAATGTACCAGCCAGCCATCAGGTGACTCGCTAACCGTGGCGTCGGTCAGAGC
This sequence comes from Citrobacter sp. Cpo089, assembly GCF_030332695.1. NCBI lineage: Bacteria > Pseudomonadati > Pseudomonadota > Gammaproteobacteria > Enterobacterales > Enterobacteriaceae > Citrobacter > Citrobacter sp. Cpo089. The sequence goes on from NZ_JAOWHJ010000050.1 coordinate 24,853, forward strand.
AATCTTCTCATTGAGCTTGTCTTTGATGCTGAAGTTGCCGCGAAACATGTCAATGTCGGCAACGCCAGCGCCGATCCATAGACAAGGGGTTTCTGTGCTGTGACGTAAAATCAGGCGCTGGTGGTACGTTAAAGCAAATCCATCAGGTAGTGATGTGAGTTCTAAGGCGGTTGACCGTTGTTGTAGCGAATTCATTATCGTCTCCGTAAAAATAGGGTAATTCGGTAATTTGTCGGAAATCTGTTATTCACTGCCGATTAAAAAATGCATTTGATGTGTTTCTCCGGGCGCGAGATGAATCAGGCTAATTCCGGAGTTAAAGGCGTCTGGCGGGCAGGTCATCGGTTCAACCGCAAGGCCACGCCGTGCTAATTTTTCGCCGGTGTACACCTGTAGCCAGGGCTGGTGGCTGCGTAAAAAAGTGGACATGTTTTGCGATGGACTGGTTATCCTGACTTCCCACTCAGCGTCAGGTGGCATGGTCCTGAACGTATGATCGATAGTGGTCTGCGCAATGCGTCGCTGCGTTGTGAAATCCCGTTCATCGCATGTTTCTTCACTCGCTGGGAGTGTTAATTCACAGTCATCGATAGGGTGCTGATTGCAGGTCAGGTAGGGGTGTGCTCCCGCGCCATAGGGTGCAATTTCGTCACCCACATTCTGTGTCCGAATAATGACGTGCAATCCGCTGTCTGCCTCCAGTCGGTAAATCACCTCTGAAACCAGCGCAAAGGGATAGCCATAAGAGGGCGGAAGAAAAATCGTCAACGACACTTCCGTGTTCGACAGTTGATTAATCTGCCAGTCCCGCCAGGCCAGCAATCCATGGATGGCGGTATGTGAAACAGGGTCGTTAACGGCAAGTTGGAAGGTCTTGCCGTTATGTTTATAGCAGCCATTTGCAACGCGGTTTGGCCAGGGAACCAGCACTTTTCCTAAATGTGCCAGCGGCATCTCTTCCGGCTTATGTGGAATCACAATGTGACGCCCACGGTGCGTCAATTCTGCTAGTCCAGCACCAACCGTGACGATTTTCGCCTGGAAGTTTCCGGCTTGAAGATGAATGGTTTTTCCACCGTTATGCATGGCTGCTCACCTTGTTACTTATTTAGCGTTGATATCCAGCAGACCGGCAGCCACTGCCGGAGCAAGGCCCGGAGCCAGCGGTAGACGCGGGATCACCAGGCAGTGCAGCAGGTGATAAATGTCCTGCTTACCGTCCCAGACTTTGGTCGTCACCTTGTTATCGGTATCCAGTTCCTGCCACCATGAACCGGTCTCGTAGTCCATCAGATATGTGATGCAGTAATCCCACCACTTCTGGTACCAGGCTTCGTACTGGCTGTCGCCGGTGAGGGTATACAAGGCATAGGCGGTACCCATGGCTTCGACTATCGGCCAACGCACTCTTTCGCGAACTATGGGTTTACCATCCCAGTCCACCGAATAGACAAAACCATCTGCACCGTCTGGTGCCCAGGCATCACGGATGGTGGCGTGGAACAAGCCTTTGGCATCTTCCAGCAGCCAGGCGGGAGGCGTTTCGAAGCGGGCTTCCAGTGCGGCATGCAGATGCAGCATCAGGCGACCCCATTCGATCCAGTGGCCCGGCGTGCCGCCGTAAGCGCGGAAACGGTGAGCTGGGTTATCCTTGTTGTAATCGCGGATTGGGTTCCACTGTGAATCGAAGTGTTCGTTAACGCGATACTCCCCGCTGCGGGCTACGTCGTGAATAATCACCGATGCAATTCGCAGTGCGCGATCGAGCCATTTACGGTCATGGGTAACGTCATACACGATCAGGAAAGCCTCGACCGCGTGCATGTTGGCGTTACCGCCGCGGTAATCTTCCGTCTGGCTGAAAGCTTCGTCCCAGGATTCCAGGCACATCTGCTCTTCTTCACTCCAGAAGTACTTTTCAATCACGTCGATAGCGTCATCCAACAATTGCCTGGCCTGCGGATGACCGGTGGTGACCGCACTTGCCGCACCGAGCAAAACAAAGAAATGCTGATAGCCCTGTTTGGAGGCGTCCATAACGCCTTCGTCATTTACGCAGGCGTACCAACCGCCGTAGCGAGTGTCGCGCAGCGCGCCATTCAGTGCTTTAATGCCATGATCGACTAGCTGATATGCGCCAGGACGACCCATTGACGCGGCAACGGAGTAGACGTGCAGCATGCGGGCGGTGATCCACAGATGTGTCCCCATATCTGCTCTGACCTGACCACTGTTTCCCAGCCAGCCAAATCCGGTGGGTACCGCCGCATTCTTACCAAAGTTAAAGATGCGGTCGGTTTCTTGCTCCAGCCAACGGTTGTGGCTTAGGGTGTTGAACCATTTCATTCTTAGATCCTCTTAGCGCCGGGCCATCATTTCGTCGACGATATCGCCCAGGCGTTGCAATTTAGGTGCGGAAACATCACGCAGCATCAGTTCGGTATCCGGCAGGCCAACAACCGATGACCAGACCGCACGTCCGGCCAGGAAGCCAGATGCGCCTGCGGTCATTGCTACGCTGACTGCGCGCGGGAACAGTTTTTCATCTACACCAGAGGAGAGAATGACCCACGGCATGTTGATGTTTTCATTCAGGCGCAGAGAGGCGCTAAGCAATTCTTGTTGGGTACCTTTGCCGTACAGCGGCATTTCGACCTTGTAGAGATCGGCACCGCTATCACCCAGTTCTTTTGCGGCATCGATAATGGCCTGTTCGCGATCGAACTTATCGCCACGACGCGGTGGGCGAACAACCGGCTCGATGATGCTCAGCAAGCCATTGGAATGGCATAGCTCATTGAATTCTTTCACCATATCAAGACGCTGTTGGGCATCTTCATCGCTACGCCACAGCACCAGCAGTTTGAGAGCCTTAGCACCATCTTGCTTCACGGCCTGCGGGTTGATTTTTTTATCAATCACCACGCTATCGACCGGGATTCCGTTACCCGGAATAAACTCATCAGCGGCCACAATCATGGCGCAACTTTTGGCGACCGCGTTTTGCTCTACAACCTGGCGGTAGCAGAACTGCTGATCGACCAGAATGGCGGAGGCATAGGGGGATAGGATCTTCGCCGCATTGACTTTGAAATCGGTCAGCACGCTGTCATTGACCGGGGATTTTGCACCCGCTGCGGCAAACATTAAGCGCATGGCTTCGCGCTGATCGACCGCCAGCATGGCAAATCCGCCAGAAGCTCGGGTGATATCTTTCAGGGTGTACTTCGTCATTGCTCAGTCCTTACTTATCTGTGTGTTTATTTAGCCCGGCGGATGCGCGAACCTGTTCAAGAATGGCCGTCCAGTCTTCCCGGCCACGGCCAGCGGCACGCGCCTGGTTATAGACTTCGCGGGAGGCAGCACCGAGCGGCATCGGCACATGCAGTTGGTTGGCAACGTCCAGCGCGATGCCAAGATCCTTGTGAGCTAAATCGATCATGAATGCCGGGGAAAGATCGCCTTTCAGCACTTTGTTCGGCCAGGAGGTAGTGAAGTGGCCTTTCCCGGCGGGGGTACCGCTCATAACTTGCAAGGCCACATCAAAGGAGAGGCCAAGTGCCTCGCACAACACGGCTGCTTCGGCAGAAAGAGCGTTCAGTGCGATACTCATGTAGTTGTTGATGAGTTTCACGCGGATCCCCATGCCGGGACCCCCTGCATTGATCAGTTCATTACCCATCGCCATCAGAACCGGTGCGGCGCGTTCTACCTGCTGTGCTGTTCCGCCTGCCAGCAGCAACAGCGTTCCCGCGATAGCGTGATCGGAGGTACGCCCAACCGGGCAATCCATCATGTCGAAGCCTTTGGCACGCATATCGGCGATCAGCTTGTCGGTTTGCAGTGGGTGAATAGTCGACATATCAATCACTAATGCCTGCGGGGAGAGGCTTTCGCAGATACCTTGCTCGCCGAACAGTACGCTACGCACCAGATCGCCATTTGGCAGCATGGTGATGACAAATTCTGCCCCTTTTGCTGCCTGAGCCGGGTTGCTGGCAGGCTGTGCTCCTTTTTCCACCAGGCGCTGAACGGCATCCGGGTTAACGTCAAAGACGCTGAGTTGGTGACCCTGCTTCAGCAAGTTGCTCGCCATGGGTGAACCCATCTGACCTAATCCGATAAATGCTATAACTGCCATAACGTTCTCCTGAGACGTGGATGTCATTTTTTGTCATTTAAGGTCGTTTGTTTTTGTCTGTTTTTGATCGTATTTGTAATTTATGGTCAAAAAATTGACAGCCGTCACTTTTTAAACATTTTGTGAAATTAAAATGGTCTCATCTTGAAACGCCTAAGGAATGACCATGATTCGTATTGCTTGTGTAGGTATTGCCGTGATGGATCGCATCTATTACGTGGAAGAGTTACCGACTGAAGGAGGTAAGTATGTGGCGAAGCGTTATACGGAAGTGGGCGGTGGGCCTGCTGCAACGGCCGCAGTGGCTGCAGCGAAGCTGGGCGCACAGGTGGACTTTATTGGCCGTGTGGGCGATGACGACACCGGAAATAGCCTGCTGGCGGAGCTGGAATCCCTGGGGGTAAATACCCGTTACACCCGGCGCTACGCAGGGGCGAAGTCTTCGCAATCGGCAATTATGGTTGATACGCAAGGGGAGCGGATTATCGTTAACTATCCCAGCCCGGATTTATTGCCGGATGCTGATTGGCTAAATGAGATCGATTTTTCCCAGTGGGATGTGGTGTTGGCGGATGTTCGCTGGCATGAAGGGGCCAGAAAGGCGTTCACGCTGGCGCGTCAGGCGGGAGTGATGACAGTACTGGATGGCGACGTAACGCCACAAGATATCAGCGAGCTGGTGGCGTTAAGCGATCATGCTGCGTTCTCTGAACCTGGTCTGGTGCGTTTAACCGGGATAAATGATTCTGAAGTTGGACTGAAACAAGCAAAAACGCTCACAAATGGACATGTTTACGTAACGCGGGGAAGTGAAGGCTGTGACTGGATAAAAAATAATACGTTGCAGCATCAATCTGGATTTAAAGTCGACGTTGTGGATACTACGGGAGCTGGAGATGTTTTCCACGGTGCACTCGCATTCAGCCTGGCCGGCGGCGATGCTCCAGAAGAGGCCGTCAGGTTTGCCAGCGGGGTTGCTGCGTTAAAATGCACGCGTCCGGGAGGAAGGGCCGGAATCCCTGACTGTGATCAAACCCGATCTTTTCTGTCACTTTTTGTATAAAATGCCAGGGCAATGGTTTTTCGAGGAAATTTCATGAGTCTTACCGAACTGACCGGTAACCCGCGACACGATCAACTGCTTATGCTGATTAGCGAGCGCGGTTATATGAATATCGACGAGCTGGCCAGCCTGCTGGACGTGTCCACGCAAACCGTGCGTCGTGATATTCGTAAACTCAGTGAGCAGGGATTAATTACGCGTCATCATGGTGGCGCGGGCAGAGCTTCCAGCGTGGTGAATACGGCGTTTGAGCAGCGTGAAGTCTCCTGGACGGAAGAGAAAAAAGCCATCGCGGAAGCGGTGGCTGATTACATTCCCGATGGGTCAACGGTGTTTATTACCATTGGCACCACCGTTGAGCAGGTAGCACGCGCGCTGTTAAACCATAATCATTTGCGCATTATTACCAATAGCCTACGCGTGGCGCACATTCTGTATAACAACCCACGTTTTGAAGTCATGGTGCCGGGGGGAACGTTACGCCCGCATAACAGCGGCATCATTGGCCCTTCTGCCTCGGCATTTGTCGCTGATTTTCGGGCCGACTACCTGGTTACAAGCGTTGGCGCGATCGAAAATGATGGTGCGCTGCTGGAGTTTGATGTCAACGAGGCCAGCGTAGTGAAGACGATGATGGCCCATTCAAGGCATATTCTGTTGGCTGCGGATCATACGAAATATACGGCTTCTGCCGCGGTGGAAATTGGCAATGTGTCTCAGGTGACCGCGCTGTTTACCGATGAGTACCCAGGCCCGGCCCTGCATAATTTACTCCAGTCACAGCAGGTAGAAATTGTGCAGGTGAGTCCTTCACAGGATGATGCTCTGGCAGTGTAATTCTCCCCAATGATGGCTCGATAAGTTCGTAGCCATCACTCTCGCATAGTCAAACTTCTCCTTTCCCGCTACAGTTATTCATCCACGGCGAATAAGGAGAAGGGCATGCTCTATATCTTTGATTTGGGTAATGTGATTGTCGATATCGACTTCAATCGCGTGTTAGGAACTTGGAGCGATCTGAGCCGTGTACCGCTGGCTTCGTTAAAGCAAAGTTTCACCATGGGAGAGGCTTTTCACCAGCACGAGCGAGGTGAAATAACGGATGAAGCCTTTGCCGAGGCGATATGTCATGACATGGCGCTACCGTTAAGCTATGAGCAGTTCTCCCATGGCTGGCAGGCCGTTTTTGTTGCCTTGCGTCCTGAAGTCATCGACGTCATGCAAAAGCTGCGTGAGCAGGGGCATCGGGTGGTCGTCTTGTCGAATACTAACCGTCTGCACACGACGTTCTGGCCGGACGAATACCCCGAAATCCGCCAGGCTGCTGACCATATTTACCTTTCCCAGGATCTGGGCATGCGTAAACCGGAAGCGCGGATTTACCAGCATGTCCTGCAGTCTGAAGGTTTTTCTGCGCATGAGGCGGTATTTTTCGACGACAACGCCGATAATATTGAAGGGGCTAATCGGTTAGGGATTACCAGCATCCAGGTTGTCGATAAAACGACCATTCCGGACTATTTCGCGAAGTTGCTATGCTAAAAAATGTTCAGCAACAAGCCAGGCACCATACGCGTCCTGTTCGGGCCTGGCTGAAGCTACTATGGCAGCGGATTGATGAGGACAACATGACGACGCTGGCAGGGAATCTTGCCTATGTCTCATTGCTCTCATTAGTGCCGCTTATTGCCGTAGTTTTTGCTCTTTTCGCCGCATTTCCGATGTTTTCTGACGTCAGTGTTCAGCTACGTCATTTCATTTTCGCAAACTTTATCCCGGCGACGGGAGATGTCATTCAGCGTTATATCGAACAGTTCGTCGCCAACTCGAACAAAATGACGGCCGTTGGGGCGTGCGGGCTGATTGTGACAGCGTTATTACTGATGTATTCCATTGATAACGCCCTGAATACTATCTGGCGCAGCAAGCGTACTCGGCCTAAAGTTTACTCTTTCGCCGTTTACTGGATGATTTTAACGCTGGGGCCGCTGTTGGCGGGGGCGAGTCTGGCAATCAGCTCTTATCTGTTGTCATTGCGCTGGGCCAGCGATCTCAACACGGTGATTGATAACGTCCTGCGTATTTTCCCGCTGGTGCTTTCCTGGCTCTCGTTCTGGCTGCTATACAGCATCGTACCGACTACGCGTGTACCCAACCGTGATGCAGTTATTGGCGCCTTTGTGGCCGCTGTGTTGTTCGAAACCGGAAAGAAAGGATTTGCGCTCTATATCACGATGTTCCCGTCTTATCAGCTCATTTACGGTGTCCTGGCGGTGATCCCCATTTTATTCGTCTGGGTATACTGGACCTGGTGTATCGTCTTGCTAGGCGCGGAAATAACTGTCACTCTCGGGGAATACCGCAAACTTAAACAAGCCGCAGAACAAGAAGAAGCAGAGCAACCATGATTGCATTAATTCAGCGCGTAACCCGTGCCAGCGTCACCGTGGAGGGCGAGGTGACGGGTGAAATTGGCCCAGGACTTTTGGTCCTGTTAGGTGTCGAAAGGGATGATGACGAACAGAAAGCGAACCGCCTGTGCGAGCGCGTACTCGGCTATCGAATCTTTAGCGATGCCGAAGGTAAAATGAACCTTAACGTGCAGCAGTCAGGGGGCAGCGTGCTGGTGGTTTCACAGTTCACGCTGGCGGCAGATACCGAACGCGGCATGCGCCCGGGGTTTTCAAAAGGGGCTGCGCCCGATCGTGCAGAGGCGTTGTATGAGTACTTTGTTGAGCGTTGCCGCCAACAGGAAATGAATACGCAAACCGGTCGATTCGCTGCGGATATGCAGGTTTCACTGGTTAATGATGGCCCCGTGACGTTCTGGTTACAAGTATGAACCAGCTACCGGTGTGGCCGCGGACAACAAGAGAGAATACGACTATGTATCACCTTCGAGTACCGCAAACAGAAGAAGAATTGGAGCGTTACTACCAGTTTCGCTGGGAGATGCTGCGTAAACCTTTGCACCAGCCTAAAGGCTCAGAACGGGATGCCTGGGATGCAATGGCGCATCACCAGATGGTGGTGGACGAAGAGGGAAATCTGGTCGCAGTTGGCCGACTGTATATCAATGCGGATAACGAAGCCTCCATACGCTTTATGGCCGTTGACCCTTCCGTGCAGGAGAAAGGGTTGGGCACGCTGATGGCGATGACCCTGGAGTCTGTGGCGCGTCAGGAAGGAGTCAAACGCGTAACCTGTAGCGCCCGTGAAGATGCGGTCGAATTTTTCGCCAAACTGGGATTTGTGAGCCAGGGAGAAATCACCACACCGCAAACCACGCCGGTGCGTCACTTTTTGATGATTAAGCCTATTGCGACGCTGGACGACATTCTCCATCGCGGGGACTGGTGCGGACAGCTACAGCAAGCCTGGTACGAACATATTCCATTGAGTGAGAAAATGGGTGTGCGCATTCAGCAATATACCGGGCAGAAATTTATCACCACGATGCCCGAGACGGGCAATCAGAACCCGCACCATACGCTGTTTGCCGGGAGTCTGTTTTCCCTGGCGACGCTAACGGGCTGGGGACTTATCTGGCTGATGCTGCGTGAGCGTCATCTGGGCGGGACGATAATCCTTGCCGACGCACATATCCGATACAGCAGGCCGATCACCGGGAAACCTACCGCTATCGCCGATCTGGGCTCGCTGAGCGGTGACCTGGACCGTCTGGCAAGAGGTCGCAAGGCGCGCGTTCAGATGCAGGTTGGGGTGTTTGGCGATGACACGCCGGGCGTGGTGTTTGAAGGCACCTACATTGTGCTACCCGCAAAACCGTTTGGCGCATATGAAGAAGGCGGGAACGAGGAAGAGTAGGCCTTCTAGCTGAAATGCAATATTGGGTTCATTTGCTGATGTAAAATGCGGATTATGAAAATGCCATAATCCGCATTTTGATAAAAAATCGCATGCTGTCGATGATTGTATTGACGGGTACCTTCCTTAATCGCAGAACAGTTGTGTCCCATCAAAGCGTTTTTCTCTAACAGTAAAAAAAGCTGTTCCATCTCAGTCGTGTATTTATCCGCCTGCTGATAACCGAATTTTCTCCAGGTGTATTCATAGATAGATTCAAAGTCTTCGACTGCCTGATTAGAGAGTTTATACATTCAGACTGCGCTTTTTCCTGTGCGCGACCTCCTGTAGAGTCAGGTCGCTTGTGCCGCTGTGTATCCCATCCTCCAGCGCGTCGCGTAATGCGTTGTTTCGCAATTCTTGTTCTTCCAGTAAACGTAATGCTGAACGGACAACTTCGCTGGTGGAACCATAGCGCCCACTTTCAATCATTTCGTTAATAAAACGATCGAGATGCTCACCAATCGTAATGCTGGTAGTTCTGGGCATAGGTTTGTCCTTTGTGTTATCTATTCACACAAGATAGCACCCGTGGACGAAAACATGAACAACCTTACTGACCTAGCCGCCAGGCAACATCCCGCATTGCGCTTCGTGCCGCTTGACTCACCCCTGCTAGCTGGAAAAATCCGTGGATAACACCAAGATAGCGTTGGCAAGTGCACTCCACGCCTTGCTCCAGGAACTTTTGATACAGGGCCTCACCCTCATCTCGCAGTGGATCGAATTCAGCTGTAATGATGTGCGTGGTCGGTAAGCCGTTGAAGTCTTCGCGCCAGAGCGGGCTGACTTCGGGATGCAATGGATCGGTTTGCGAAATATACATCTCGTAGCCCGACAGCAGCGTGTCGCGGGTGATAATGTAATCCTGTCCATTATGGTCATAGCTCGCAAACCTGGCTGTTGCGTCCAGCATCGGGTAGATCAGCATAAGCTGCGCAGGTTGCCATTGTCCGCTAGCTTTCAGGCGTAGTGCGGTGACCAGCGCCAGATGCCCGCCAGCGCTGTCGCCAGCCAGCGTAATGTTGCTGCGGTCGACACCCAGTTTCTGGGCATACTTCCAGATAATATTGGCCCCGGTTTCAGCATCGTTATGTGCTGCCGGGAAGATGTGCTCAGGTGCGAGGCGATACTGCACCGCAATGACCCGACAGCCGCTGTACCAGGCAAGTTGCCTTAACTGGTTATCATGTGTGGCAAATCCGCCGCTGACAAAGCAGCCACCGTGATAATAGATAACGCAGGGGAGATTTCCCGTGCTGCCCCGCGGCGAAACTACGCGAAACATCATGGCATCGAGTTCAATATCTTCAACCTGTACGCGTGTTTCAGTTTCTCCTGCCAGCGCAGTGCTGGCGATATAGCCTGCTCTCCGGTCATCAATATTCTGCTCGCGCGAAGAAGGGCGTCCCGCCACGATAAATGCCTCAACCAGCTGTGCAATCCCGCTTTCCAGTGCCATTTTTACATCCCCTTATCTGTATAGATATACAGGTTTATAACCTGGATAACTAAGAATGAAAATGGGAAAAATGGGGGCAGGTATGATTCTGGAAAGCGGCTCGCAGATTAAATACCGTCATTGGTTTCTGCTGTTTGAATTCGGTATTGTGAGGAAAATGTACTATACGCCATTGACGTATAGTTAAGAGGATTATTTACTTTCATCAAATCAGAAAATCACAAATTCGATTGTTGCTGATTTATCAGAAAGGGATCAAGGATGATCTTACTCCACAAGAAAAAGTGCTGCTGCGTATGTTGAATGAGAGGTGGTAAATGGATAAGGCACTATTTGAGCGATTAACTCAAAGTATGGTTCAGATGAATGAGATCGCTGAAGGAACGCGACAACCTTCCCGTACCTTTCATATTGACGCCATGAAAATAAAGGAAATTCGCCAGTCTTCAGGATTATCACAGACTCGTTTCGCAGATTTGATATCGGTAAGCGTGGATACGTTGCGAAATTGGGAGCAAGGGCGTCGTTCACCGACCGGTCCAGCAAAAGCGTTGTTACGTGCTATTGCCAATGATCCAAAACATGTCATTCAGGCACTAAGATAATCCCCGGCAGTTTGGTTCAATTGCCGGGGGAAGATCTTAAAACTTACTCCCCTTCACCTGGGAACAGGAACGGGTTGATGGAGCTGCGGGCAAAGCCCTCTTGCTCCATGTGCGCGTCCAGCATCAGTGAAGCGAGATCGTCAGCCACGGCTTCAACTTTAGGGTCTTTTTCCTGATAGAGAATCTTCAGGTAAGTCCCGCAGTCGCCGCAGCCTTCAGCTTTAATTGCCGCCTGTTCGTTATCCAGCGACCAGTAGTTCAAATCACGGCTTTGCTCGCAGTTGCTGCACTTCACGCGTACCACGTGCCACTCGGTTTCGCACAGGTTGCAGTGCAGATAGCGCAGCCCCTGAGTGGTGCCGATTTGCACCATGCTGGAGACCGGCATTGAACCACACACCGGGCAGTACTGACGCTGTTCGCCGTATTCCGCACGGGCTTTGCCGGGGATCAGGCTTGCCATCTGCGCCCAGTAGAGCGACAGGGCAGCCCAAATAAACGGTGCTTTATCGCTGCTGACGGAGGCGAAATCAGAGGCAAACAGCGCGCTGGCCATCAGCTCCAGCTCCTGCTCTGAGGCTTTTTCCAGATTTTCGATCACGGCAAGCGCAGGGCCGCTCATTTCTGGTTTCAGCTCAGCAATTAACGACTGCAGTAGTTTTTGCCAGTGCTTGTCGCGTGGCAGAACGTGGATATCCAGCGGCGGTTTGCCCTGATCGTTCGCTTCTTTGATGCGAGCGGTCAGATCCATCTGCAGCGGATGGTCGTACAACACCACTTCCTGCGCGTGGGCGATCAGTGCTGCAAAGCGCAGGTAGTCGCCCAGCGGGTTGTTCTCGGCCAGCTCGCGCAGGCGCTCAGCGCGGCGGTTATACAAATTTTTGAGTCTGGGGAATAATAACGGCGGAATCATATCCGCCGTGCGTTTCTCGCTCTTCTCCAGCTCATCTTGCGGGATTATGCGAATACTCATTCAGATGACTTTTCCTGTTTCTGGCGGACTTCACGGTACCAGCGCGGGTGATGTTTCTTCGCCCATGAACTGGTAACCCATCCTTCCACCATCGCGGTAATGGTGCCTTTCACCCAAAGGGCGGCGTAAATGTGCACCATGATAACCACAATTAACGCTACTGCGGCAAATGAATGCAGCATTAACGCGAATCGGATCACCGGGATTGAGAAAGCAGGCGCAAAATACGGACGCCAGATGACCACTCCGCTCACCAGCAACAGGACCAGGAAGATAATCGCCGCCCAGAATACGCATTTCTGGCCGAAGTTATAACGTCCCGTGTCACCTACTTCCTCGTTGACGACAATCTTACGAATATTCTTCGCCCAAAAGATATCATCCCGATTGATTAGATTGTGGTGCCAGTAACGGAAAAACATGATGATAAACGAGGCAAACATGATCACGCCGACAAACGGGTGCAAAATTCGCGCCAGTTGTGGAGTGCCCATGATGTGCATCAGCCAGTTAAAAGACGGGAAGAGAAAGCCCATCCCGCTCACCGCCGCAAGAATGAAGCAGAAGGCGGTGATCCAGTGGTTGATGCGTTCCGGCGCCGTGTAGCGCACGATGGTGTCACGTCGTTTCATTTGCGCACCTCGTCGTCTTTTTCATGCAGATTGTCTTCTTCCTCTTCCGCACGGTTCGGGCCTACGCCGACGTAGTGGAAGATGCTGGCCGCAAATGTCGCTGCAAAGCCGACGGCTGCGAGGGGTTTCCAGATGCCTTTCCAGAACTTAACGGTAGCGCTGATCTCCGGGTTCTCTGGCAGGCCGTGATACAGATTCGGTTTGTCCGCATGGTGCAATACGTACATTACGTGCGTACCGCCAACACCCGCCGGATCGTACAGACCCGCGTTTTCGTAACCACGCGTTTTCAGCTCCGCCACGCGTTCGCCTGCCAGGGTTTTCATCGACTCTTTGGTGCCGAAATGAATGGCACCGGTTGGGCAGGTTTTCACGCAGGCCGGTTCTTGCCCGACCACAACACGGTCAACGCACAGCGTACATTTGTAGACGCGGTTGTCTTCCGGATTGAGGCGCGGAACGTCGAACGGGCAGCCCGCGATGCAGTAGCCACAGCCGATGCACTGCTCAGACTGGAAGTCGACGATACCGTTGGCATACTGAATGATTGCGCCTTCAGCCGGACACGCCTTCAGGCAGCCCGGATCGGCGCAGTGCATACAGCCATCCTTGCGGATAAGCCATTCCAGTTTGTCGTTTTGTTCCACTTCCGAGAAGCGCATCACCGTCCAGGATTTGGCGGTCAAATCAGCCGGGTTGTCGTACACCCCAACGTTGTTGCCCACTTCATCACGGATGTCGTTCCATTCAGAACACGCCACCTGACACGCTTTACAGCCGATACAGGTGGTGACGTCGATAAGCTTCGCCACTTCTTCCTGATGGTCCCGCGCCTGAGGCGCGGGGGTGAAACCGTTAGTGGCGGAACGACGAATGATGTCTTGCGATTGATAAGCCATAGGTCGTCTCCGTTACACCTTTTCCACGTTCACGAGGAAGGACTTAAATTCCGGCGTCTGCGTGTTCGCATCACCGACGAATGGCGTTAACGTGTTAGCGATAAAGCCTTTTTTCGCCACACCTTCGTAGCCCCAGTGAATCGGAATACCGATAGTGTCGATATCCTTACCGTTAGCCTTCAGCGTGCGAATACGTTTGGTCACCACCGCCTTGGCCTTAATGTAGCCGCGATTAGAGGAGACTTTGACGGTATCGCCGTGGGAGATACCGAGCTTATTCGCCAGCTTCTCGCCAATTTCCACAAACTGTTCCGGCTGAGCGATGGCATTCAGCAGCGCATGCTTGGTCCAGTAGTGGAAGTGCTCGGTCAGACGGTAGGTTGTACCGACGTACGGGAACTTATCTGCTTTACCCAGTGCTTCCGCGTCACCTTTAAAGATACGTGCGGCAGGGTTAGAGATAACGTTCGGGTGCAGCGGGTTAGTTCCCAGCGGCGTTTCAAACGGCTCGTAGTGTTCCGGGAACGGACCTTCCGCCATCTTATCGATAGCAAACAGGCGTCCCATCCCTTCCGGCTGCATGATGAACGGCCCAACGTTGCTGCCCGGTGCGGCGGCGCTGTAGTCCGGAATATCCATCCCGCTCCATTTTGCCCCGTCCCATTTCAGGATCTGACGTTTTGGATCCCACGGATTCCCCTGCGGGTCAGCAGAGGCGCGGTTGTACAGAATACGTCGGTTGAGCGGCCACGCCCATGCCCAGCCCAGCGTATTGCCAAGGCCTGACGGGTCGGCGTTATCGCGACGTGCCATCTGGTTGCCTTCCGGCGTCCAGCTACCGGCAAAAATCCAGCAGCCGCTGGAGGTCGTGCCATCGTCACGCAGTTGGGCGAACGAGCTAAGCTGTTGGCCTTTCTTGACAATAACCGCACCGGTTGCCGGGTCGGTAATGTCGGCCAGCGCTTTACCGTTACTCTCCATCGCCACTTCTTCCGAAGCCGGTTCGTGCGGGGTGGAGTAGTTCCAGGTCATGCTCAGCACCTGTTCAGGGTTCGCGCCACCTTGCTCGGCATACATCTTGCGCAGACGCAGGAAGATACCGGCGAGGATTTCGCCATCGGTAACGGCAATCCCCGGGGCGTCCGCGCCTTTCCAGTGCCACTGCAGCCAGCGACCGGAGTTAACGATAGAACCGTTCTCTTCAGCGAAGCAGGTGGACGGCAGACGGAATACTTCGGTCTGGATTTTCGACGGATCAACATCGTTTGACTCACCGTGGTTCTGCCAGAAGGTGGAGGTCTCGGTGTTGAGCGGGTCGATAGTGACCAGGAACTTCAGTTTGGACAGTGAAGCCACAACTTTGTTTTTGTTCGGGAATGACGCGACCGGGTTAAAGCCCTGGCAGATATAGCCATTCACTTTGCCCTGATTCATCATCTCGAAGTACTGCAGGACGTCGTACCCTTTATCCCACTTCGGCAGCCAGTCGAAGCCCCAGCTGTTTTCCGCTGTCGCTTTATCGCCAAAGAAGGCTTTCATCATCGAAACGAAGAATTTCGGGTAGTTGCCCCAGTAGTTCACCTGACCTTCCAGCAACGGTTTTGGCGTGTTGGCGGCAAGGTAGGTTTGCAGGTCAGTCTGTTTCTCGCTTGGCAGCGTCATATAGCCTGGCAGGCTTTGTGACAGCAGGCCTAAGTCGGTCAGGCCCTGAATGTTGGAGTGACCGCGCAGGGCGTTAACACCGCCGCCAGCCATCCCCATGTTGCCAAGCAGCAACTGGATCATCGCCATGGTACGGATGTTCTGCGCACCCACGGAGTGTTGCGTCCAGCCCAGGGCGTACAGGAACGACGCGGTTTTATCTTTGGCACTGGTTTCTGCGATGTACTCACAGACCTTCAGGAAGTCGGCCTTTGGCGTCCCGCAGATGTTTTCTACGACGTCCGGCGTGTAGCGGGAGACGTGCTGTTTCAGCAGGTTCCACACGCAGCGCGGATGTTGCAGGGTGACATCGCGTTTGGCGAAGCCTTTTTCATCCAGCTCGTAGTTCCAGCTGGTTTTGTCATACTTGCGTTTGTCCGCGTCGTAGCCGGTGAACAGGCCATCTTCGAAACCGTAATCCTCACGCACGATCAGGCTGGCGTTGGTATAGGCCTCAGTATATTCGCGGTTGAATTTTTCGTTGTTCAGCAGGTACAGCAAAACGCCTGACAGGAAAGCAATGTCAGTACCGGAACGAATTGGCGCATAGAAATCAGCCACCGCAGCGGTTCGCGTAAAGCGTGGATCGATAACAATCAGCTTCGCACCGTTGTGAATTTTGGCTTCCATCGCCCAGCGGAATCCGACCGGGTGAGCTTCAGCGGCGTTACCGCCCATCACCACGACGAGGTTGGCGTTTTTAATGTCGACCCAGTGGTTGGTCATCGCACCGCGACCAAATGTTGGAGCAAGACTTGCTACCGTTGGTCCGTGTCAGACGCGTGCCTGGTTGTCGACCGCGAGCATACCGAGCGCGCGGGAGAATTTTTGCGTTAAATAACCGGTTTCGTTACTGGAAGCGGAAGCACACAGCATTCCGGTGGAAAGCCAGCGGTTAACGGTTACGCCTTCAGCGTTTTGTGCAACGTAGTTAGCGTCGCGGTCTTCTTTCATCAGCTTAGCGATGCGGTCAAATGCCTCATCCCAGCTAATCTGTTGCCACTTATCTGAGCCTGGTGCGCGATATTCCGGGAATTTCAGGCGGCTTTCGGAGTGGATGAAGTCCACAAGTCCTGCCCCTTTCGGGCACAGCGCGCCACGGTTCACCGGGTGATCCGGGTCCCCTTCGATATGGAAGATGGATGCTTTGGCGTTTTTTGCGCCGTCACCGAGGCTGTACATTAACAGTCCACAGCCAACGGAACAGTAAGTGCAGGTGTTACGGGTTTCGCGGGTGCGCAGCAGTTTATATTGCCGTGTTTCCGCGAGCGCTACGCCGGGTGCAAAACCCAGTGCCGCTGCCGTGGTGCCTGCCATACCGCCAGCGCAGATCTTAAAGAACTGCCTTCTGCTGACCTGCATGGTTCGCTCCTTGTTTCGACATTGTCACGTTCCCTTCGCTTTTCTGTAACGCGAACGCGAGGGAAGTGGTTGTTATTTTTCTTTGCGGACGGGACCGCAAAGGTCCAGAATTGGGTGAATTTCCCTCCGTCCAGGAGGGATTTGTAAAGAATACCACAATGTTGGTATGCGTGTTCCAATATGGTTAAAAGAAAGTGAATAAGATTATTCAAGAAAACATCAAGAATGTGACATCTTCGACAGGATCTCGCCAGTTGACCCTCTGGAAACGCGAGGATTTGCAACATCCTCAGCCTGATGAGGTAGCTGAAGAAGTGCCTGTTGCGCTGGTATACAACGGGATTTCGCACGTGGTGATGATGGCATCCCCGAAAGATCTTGAGCACTTCGCGATGGGTTTTTCACTTTCTGAAGGCATTATTGAGTCCCCGCAGGATATCTACGGAATGGACGTAGTGCCTTCCTGCAACGGATTGGAAGTGCAGGTTGAACTGTCCAGCCGTCGCTTTATGGGGCTGAAGGAGCGTCGTCGCGCGCTGGCCGGTCGCACCGGTTGCGGCGTTTGTGGCGTGGAGCAGCTCAATGACATTGGCAAGCCGGTCCAGCCGCTGCCGTTTACCCAGACATTCGATCTGGCGAATCTTGATAACGCTTTACGACATCTCAAGGATTTTCAACCCGTGGGGCAACTGACAGGCTGCACGCACGCGGCTGCCTGGGTACAACCGTCAGGTCATCTGGCGGGCGGGCATGAAGATGTTGGACGTCATGTTGCGTTGGATAAACTGCTGGGACGACGTGCAATCGAAGGGGAAACCTGGCAACAGGGCGCGGTATTAGTCTCCAGCCGCGCCAGTTATGAGATGGTG
The DNA here is from genome assembly GCF_030332695.1 of Citrobacter sp. Cpo089. Classification (NCBI taxonomy): domain Bacteria; kingdom Pseudomonadati; phylum Pseudomonadota; class Gammaproteobacteria; order Enterobacterales; family Enterobacteriaceae; genus Citrobacter; species Citrobacter sp. Cpo089. The sequence goes on from NZ_JAOWHJ010000050.1 coordinate 42,427, forward strand.
CAGAAGTCGGCGATGTGCGGTGTGGAGATCCTGTTTGCTGTTTCTGCGGCGACAACGCTCGCCGTGGAAGTTGCCGAACGTTGTAACCTGACGCTGGTGGGTTTTTGCAAACCGGGCAGGGCGACGATCTATACGCATCCGCAACGTCTGGTCGCGCTGTGACGCCACCAGGCGGCCAGAATACTGCCGGAAAATGCCAGTTCCATGATTACGGCAACTGGCGAGCCAACAATCACATTGTTCAGCAGCCAACACAGGCTGCCACACAAGGTGTATCCCCGTAATTTTCCGCTGCGTTTTTGAAATGACGCAAATGTCATCAGCAGGCTTCCCATCAGCGGCAATATACTCGACAGATTTTGCCAAAGATAAATGCTACACAGCAGCGACCCCAGCATAAATCCCCACATCACCCAGCGGTGAAAGGTGACGATGGCTGTCGCGTAGCGGCATGCGGCAATGATCATTAACCCAGCCGCAGCGTGTTGATCCAAAAGATAGAAATGGATAGCTAACAGAGAAGTGGAGCTGGTGAGCAGCGTTAAAGTGATAGCCCGGCGTTGAAAATGAAAAGCAGAAATATCCAGTAAGAAGCTGATGCCAGCCAGCATCTGAGAAAGAAGAAATGCGTTCATTGTGGTCGCCATCTATTAAAGAGTGACGGGACAATAATCGACGCATCACCGTAAGGCGTTAACCTTTGTTAAGACGCTGGCGAATACGGGACAGGCTAACGGGGGTAATGCCGATATAGCTGGCAAGATCGCGCTGGGTGAGCTGTGACTCCCAGTCCGGGAAGTGTGTTTGTACGTACTGGTAGCGTTGCTCTGGGGTATTGAGCAGCAGCATTTGCTCTTTTTTCTCTTTGTAGATCAATTGCTGGACCAGTAGCTGAGTCTTAATATCCTGATTTTCCGGCGCATCAAGCAAAGCCAAGGGGAATTCAGTGGTTTCTCCTGCGGAGATCATTTGCAGGCTGTAATCGGCAGGTGTGTTAATTAGCCAGTTCAGGTACAGAAAGCAGTATTCCCCGGCAAAGTAGAACTCTTTAACCCTTTCAACGCCGTTGTCTGCGTGATAAACCGCACGAGCCACACCATGATGTAAAAGATGAATTTTACTTTGTGGTTCACCCTGACGAAGTAACCAACTACCCGCCGGTTGCGTTTTTCTACGGCTGCCAGCAAGCCATTGTGATTCCTGATTACGTAACATCTTATCTCTCAAATAATTTGAATAAGACTGGCAAATCCTTCCGCTTTCAGTTGTTCGAGTATCAGCCTATTATTTATCACATCAAGGCATGGTGCCTTACTCAAACAACTAAGTTAAAGGGTTTATATCATGAAAAGCATCAAAAATTTTGTCGCAGTTATCGCTCTGGCTACTTCATTCGGTTCTTTCGCTGCTCAGACAGTGACCGCAACCGGTTCTACGCTGGAAAGCGCTGAAGCAAAAATCGCCGCTCAGGCTGAACGCGCAGGTGCCAGCGATTACAAAATCACTCAGGCCTATACCGGTAACCGCGTGCACATGACCGCCGAACTGCTGAAATAAGATACCTTAGTACTGTCGAAAGAGCGCCCTTGAGGCGCTTTTTTAGTTTATGCCCGCCATTCGCAGCAGCGCCGTCACCACTGCAGCAGCGACGATCACCACGATTAGCGGCATCTTGCGCCAGGCGAGAAATACCGCAAAAGCCACGCCCAGCACGCGGGCCATGCCAGCGAAGTGTTCACCTTCGTAAAAGGTGGTCGCCAGCGCAACGGAGAACAGTAATACCGTTGCGGCGTCGGAAAGCAGCGCCTGCGAGCGTTCCGAGAACGCTAAACGGCTCCCAAGCTTCGCTCCTCCTAAACGCATTAAATACGTTCCCAGGGATAACATGGCGATACCGACGATAAACAGCGTCATGTTGCCCATTATTTTTTCCTCGTCAGTAAGCCAAACAGTGAGAGCAGAACCGGTAAACCGACCGGCGCAAAGGGGATGGCGGCAAGCGACAACCCGGCACCGCTACAGGCGCGAATCAGCGTGGTGCGGTTTTTAAAGGCCGGGACCACTAAGGCTAATAAAATTGCAGGGAAGACGGCATCCAGACCGATGGTTTCCGGGGCGGGGAGCAGTTTGCCGACGCCCGCGCCGATCAGTGTGCCAACAGGCCAGAAAATCGCGACGCCCAGACCGCACAGCCAGAAGGCGGCTTTACGTTGTTCGGGCGTTTTTTGCGACAGGCCAAAGACTACGCTTTCGTCGTTCATGATATGACAGCCGAGGAAACTCGCAGCCCGGGAGCCCACCAGGTCGCGAACCGTGACGCCAAACGGCACGTGTCGGGCGTTGACCAGTAAACCGGCCGCCGCCGCCGCCAGTGGGTTACCGCCGCTGGCGACGATGCCGATAAACATAAATTCGGACGCACCCGCCAGTACCGTAATCGAAAGCACAAACGGTACCCACAGCGGGAAGCCGTAGGCCATCGCCAGCGAGCCGTATGACATGCCGACTACGCCGACGGCCAGACAGACTAAAAATATTGCTTTTATCGTGTCGCCTTTGAGACTGGAAAAATAATGTTTCATACCGTTTTAGCCATATCGAACGAATTTCCATTATAATGAACGCGACCAGTTAATATTACAAGTCGAACGATTCGTTCGATATAAAGAACATGGAGTCGTGAATGACCCAGCCCATCAGTATGATCGCGAAAAGCCTTGTGCGTGAACGCCAGCGCACCGGTTTGTCATTGGCAGAGATTGCCCGTCGCGCAGGGATTGCAAAATCGACACTCTCGCAATTGGAAGCGGGCAATGGCAATCCTAGCCTGGAAACGCTCTGGTCGCTGTGTGTGGCGTTGGATATTCCCTTTGCTCGCCTGCTGGAGCCGCAGGAACAAAAAACGCAGGTGATTCGTCGCGGAGAAGGGACAAAGGTGGTAGCCGAGCAGGCGCACTATCAGGCCATTTTACTGGCCGCCTGCCCGCCGGGGGCGCGGCGGGATATCTATCTGCTGCTGACGCAACCGGGCGCGGATCGTATTTCACAGCCGCATCCACCGGGATCGGTTGAACACATCATCGTGACGCAGGGTAAGGCGATGGTAGGATTGACTGAAGCGCCGGAGGAGTTAGGCGAGGGGGACTATATTTGTTACCCCGCCGATCGGGCGCATATTTTTAAAGCGCTGGAGCCTGACACCCAGGCGATTCTGGTCTCTGAGCAAAATTGAATTGTCGGATGGCGCTATCGCTTATCCGACCTACAAAAAATAAAACCGTAGGCCCGGTAAGCTTGCGCCACCGGGCATATAACTTACTGTAAATAAAACACTTCTTTTAGCTCTGCGCTAACCGGGCTGTTGTCCGGGTTTGCTGGCATTACGTCACGCATATGCTTCCACCAACGTTGGCAAACGTCGGTGCTGGCAACGGCATTCCAGCGTTCTTCGGACTCAATCTCAACGGTGGCGAACAGCAGATTGCGCGCCTGATCGAGATAAATCGCGTAGTGATGGGCGCCGTGCTCTTTCAGCACCGCTTCCAGCTCTGGCCAGATGGGGTTATGACGACGCTGGTACTCAACGTGCGCGTCGGCATTCACCTGCATCACAAAGGCCTTGCGGATCATAACGCCTCCAGATACAGCTCGCGGACCTCGTCGCGGCTGGCGGTGCGCGGGTTGCACGGCGCACACGGATCGGCCAACGCTTTATCCAGCCAGCCTTCAATATCCTCTTTCGTCACGCCAAGGGAGCTAAAGCCCGCAGGAATACCGACACGCTTGCTGAGTGCACGAATCGCGTTGATGGCCTCCATACTTGCCGCTTCATCGCTCATGTTACGGATATCGACGCCCATTGCCTGCGCCACGCGGGCAAAGCGCGCCACGGCGTTCGGACGGTTAAAGTTTTCGATTACCGGCAGCAGGATGGCGTTGCAGACGCCGTGTGGCAGATTATGGGTTGCGCCCGGCTGGTGCGCCAGCGCATGCACCAGACCCAGACCAGCGCTGTTAAATGCCATCCCCGCCAGATACTGACCAAACGCCATTTGCTCACGAGCTTCGAGGTTATGACCGTCGTCGACCGCTTTTGGTAGCCACAGGTTGATCAGGCGAATCGCTTCCAGTGCGTTAGCGTCGGTAAGCGGATGAGCACCAACGGAAACATAGGCTTCCACCGCGTGGGTCAGGGCGTCCATACCGGTTGCGGCGGTGACGGAGGCCGGGATTTCCAGCATCACGCTGGCATCATCCACGGCGATATCCGGGATGATATTCGGGTCGATGATCACCTCTTTGACCTTACGGGCAGAGTCGATAATGACCGCGTTGCTGGTCATCTCTGCTGCCGTACCGGCGGTAGTGTTGATGGCGATCAGCGGGACGCCCGCATTTTTCACTTTGCCCACGCCGGAGTAAGCGGTAGAAGGGCCAGGGTTGGCTGTCAGGATTTTTACCGCTTTGGCGGTATCGATCGGGCTGCCGCCACCGAAGGCGATGATGTAGTCACATTCTGCGTTCTGATAGGCCGCAAAACCTTTCTGTACCAGCTCTTCTGTCGGGTTCGGGAATACTTCATCAAACAGGTGGTAAGACATTTGATGTTTATCCAGCGCGGCAAACAGGCTATCCAGCAGGCCCAGTTTTACCAGTTGACCATCGGTGACGATCAGCGCTTTGCCCCATTGTTTATTCGCCACGAGATTCACCATATCGACAATCGCGCCGGCGCCATGCAGGCTAATTTTTGGCAGTGCCAACATAAAGCTCATCACTATTCTCCTTAATAATAAAATCCTGTAGGCCGGATAAGGCGAAGCCGCATCCGGCGTTGAGTTGGGAGGTATCAGTACAGCTCTATGGCGCTTGCCAGCGGCGTAACACCAAAGCGTTTGCCAAGTGCGACCAGCTCTTCACGTGAGATGGTCTGCTTCATACCGCCCATCGAAAAGATTTTGACCAGAACTTCGGCGGATTTCTCTGCGGTATCTATCAAACCGAACGCTTCGTCTAGGGTAGGTCCGCTTCCGAACACGCCGTGGAACGGCCAAAGTACCAGCGAGTGTTTCTGCATTTCCTCGGCGGTAGCCTGACCAATTTCATCTGTACCCGGCACCATCCACGGCAGAATGCCAACGCCATCCGGGAACACCACCAGGCACTCGGTGCTGCCTTCCCACAGCTTGCGGGTAATCAGCGCTGTGTTGTTTTCCAGTACGTAGGTCAGAGCGATCAGGTTGGTGGCATGGCAGTGCATGATCACGCGGTCTTTACCGTTCGTCGCTTTAATGCGTTCGCAGTGGGAGAGGAAGTGAGCCGGCAGTTCAGAGGTCGGCACGGCCTCGTGGGTCAGGCCCCAGAGGATGTGGTAGCCCGCACCGTCGCTGTCTACTTGTACCACGCCCAAATTTGCCGCGGGATCGAGCTGAACGTTACGGAAAAATTTACCGGAACCAGTGACGATAAACGGCGTGTTTGCCAGCAGCGGCATCGGCTGACTTAGCGCAATATAGCGTGGTTTTTCGTAGAAATCGGCGCTAAACGGCGCGATATCTGCTTCATCAAGACGCAGCGTCAGGTTGCCGCCGTTACGCTCGTCCCAGCCTTTCAGCCACGCATCAGAAGTGGCTTTGATCATCCCCTGGACGAACCAGGAAGTCGTAATATTTTGCATGTTCGGTGTTCCTGTTTATTGCCCGAACGTTATCGGGTCTTACGAAGGCCGGATAAGCGAAGCGGTATCCGGCAATCGTGTTTCATTCATTGCCAGATGGCGACGCGGGGCGTCTTATCCGGCCTACAAGCCTGGCGTCACGGTTAGCTACGTTTGCTCAAAATCTCTTTTTCATAAGCGCGCACGCTGTCCAGCCACTGGCTGCCCGCAGGCGTGTCGTGGCGCTGGCAATACATCTCCCAGACGGCCTGCCACGGCAGCGATTTTTGCTCTTCCAGCAGGGCCAGGCGTGCGGTGTAGTCGCCGTTGGCTTCGAGCTGACGCAGTTGTTCGGTGGGTTCTAACAGCGCGCGCAGCAGGGCTTTTTTCATATTGCGGGTGCCGATCACCCACGCGGCAATGCGGTTAATGGAGGCGTCGAAGAAGTCGAGGCCAATGTGTACGCGGTCAAACAGGTTGTGGCGGACGATCTCGCTGGCAATCGCCTGAGTTTCATCATCCAGCAGCACCACGTGGTCGCTGTCCCAGCGCACCGGGCGGCTGACGTGCAGCAGCAGGCGCGGTACATACAGCATGGCGGCAGAAATTTTGTCGGAGATCACTTCAGTCGGATGGAAGTGGCCCGCATCCAGACACAGTGCGGTCTGGCGGCTGGTGGCGTAACCCATGTAGAACTCGTTAGAGCCCACGGTGTAGCTTTCCGCACCGATGCCAAATAGCTTGCTTTCGACGGCATCGATATGGTGCGCCGGGTCGAGTTTCTCGCTGATCACTTCGTCCAGTGCGTCCAGCAGACGCTGGCGCGGCGCTAAACGGTCAACGGTGATGTCTTTCATGCCATCCGGGATCCAGATGTTCATCACCGATGGTGTACCCAACTGCTCGCCAAAATACGCCGAGACGCGACGGCTGGCTTTGCAGTGATCGATCCAGAACTGGCGAATGGTGTCGTCGGCGTGCGCCAGCGTGAAACCGTCGGCGCTCAGCGGGTGTGAGAAGCAGGATGGGTTGAAATCCAGCCCTAACTGGTTCGCTTTCGCCCACTCAACCCAGTTTTTGAAGTGTTCGGGTTTGATTTGGTCGCGGGGAACCGGTGTATCCGATTCCAGATAGATCGCGTGCAAATTCAGACGTTTTGGACCAGGAATCAGGCTTAGCGCTTGCTCCAGATCGGCCCGCAGTTCGGTGGCGTTACGCGCTTTACCCGGATAGTTACCGGTAGCCTGAATACCGCCAGTAAGCGAGCCTTCCGGGTTTTCGAAACCGGCGACATCATCGCCCTGCCAGCAGTGCATGGAGACCGGCAAACGATCGAGCTGGCGTAAGGCCGCCTCGACATCAATGCCTACCGCGGCGAAACGCAGTTTTGCCAGTTCCCAGGCTTGTTCAAGTTGAGTGGTCATGCGCAAAGCTCCTTTGTCTGTCGTAGTGATTGAAACTGCGCCTGGTAGCGGGCAATTTCACTTTCAGGATTGGGAATGAAGGTGGTCAGTTCGTAGTTGGCGCGCACCACCTGACGGAAATCATCGACGTTGTTCAGCTCGTCCAGCGTCATCAGCTGGATGCCAATATTGCCGAGCGTGGAAGCCTCAATCGGCCCGGACATCACGCGAATACCGCAGGCATCCGCACATAGCTGGTTCAGTAAGGTGTTCTGGCAGCCACCACCGACAATGTGCAGTTGGCTAAATGCTGCACCACGCAGTTGAGCCAGTTCTTGCAGGATGTCGGCGTACAGCAACGCCAGGCTGTCGAAGATACAGCGCGCCAGTTCGGCGTTTTGCAGGGGAACGGGTTGACCTGATTCACGGCATGCCGCCTGAATTTCTGCACTCATATCGTCGGGGTTGATAAAGCGATCGTCGTTCGGGTTTATCAGGAACTGGCAGGCCGACAGCGCTTGCGTTTGGCAGATAAGCGTTGGCAGGTCGGTAATCTGGCGCTCTTTTAATACGCGCTGGAGCAGCCATAGCCCCATAATATTTTTCAGGACACGGTAACGTCCTTCCGCGCCGCCTTCATTGGTGATATTCGCCGCCAGCGCCTCATCGTTGGTATACGGTGTTCTGCTCTCAAAGCCCATCAGCGACCAGGTCCCGGAAGAGAGATAGGCGCTGTTTTTGTCGGCCAGCGGAGAAGCAATGACCGCGCTGGCCGTGTCGTGACTGGCGACGGCGACAACCGGAATTTGGTTTTTCTGCGGGCAAATCCAGTGGCCGATCACGTTCCCTGGATGCGTCGGGCGACCAAACCAGGCTTTGTCTGCCCCGGTCCACGCCAGCAGTGTGTCATCCCAGTCGTCGGTATTGATATTGACTAGCTGGGTGGTGGTGGCGTTGGTGTATTCCCAGTTCATTTTGCCGGTCAGGCGAAAGCTGAAGTAGTCGGGGATCAGCAGGGCATGGGCCACCTGCGGGAGCAGTTCTGGCTGCTGTTCAACCAGCGCACGCAGTTGATACAGGGTGTTAAAGGGCAGAAACTGAATGCCGCTACGGCGGTAAATTTCACCTTTACCCGGCTGCTTCATCGCCTGCGCCAGAATGCCGGTCGTGCGGCTGTCACGGTAAGAGACCGGCAGACCGACACGTTGACCGACGTTATCGATCAGAACGTAATCCACGCCCCAGGTATCAATGCCGATGCTGTCTATCCGAATGCCTTCATCGCAGACTTTTTTCAGGCCAAGACGAATATCGTGTTCCAGGCTGTCGATGTCCCAGGTGTCAAAACCGTCTGTTTTTTGCAGGCAGTTCATGAAGCGGTGGATTTCACGTAGCGTCAGGGAGCGGTGTTCACTGTCGTAACGCGCCAGCATTACGCGCCCACTGGATGCGCCGAGATCGACTGCGACACAATGGCGAAAAGTCATAGCGAGGTCCTTCTGAGTTTTATTGCACTCAGTCTAAGAACCCCAGATAAAGCGTACCTTCTTGACAGTGACAGCCACAATTAGCGGCTGGCAACATGGCAAAGGTGAACGTGACGCTGTTCACAATTTCTATTAATAGGACCAGTTTTAGCGGATGTGACGCCTTCCGCAATTCCCGATCTTTCCCGCCATTTCTTGAAGAATTGACCGTGTTTACGCACTTTGGCGTCAAAAATTTAAGGTGAGGGTGATAACCCTTAATTACTATTCAGCCATGTTCATTTGATCGGGAAGGATGTCATCATGACGGTATTGCATTGCGTGGATTTTTTTCCGACAGGTAAAGCGCCAGTGGCTATTGAACCGCGGCTTCCTCAACCTGCGTTTCCAGAGCATCATCATGATTTTCATGAAATTGTGGTGGTCGAACATGGAACGGGGATCCATGTGTTCAACGGGCAGCCTTACACCATCAGCGGCGGTACGGTGTGTTTCGTTCGCGATCATGACCGGCATTTATATGAACATACTGACAATCTGTGCCTGACCAATGTGTTGTATCGCTCTCCGGATGCGTTTCAATTTCTGGCTGGGCTGAATCAGCTTTTACCTCAGGAACAGAATGGGCAGTATCCCTCCCACTGGCGGGTGAATCAGGGGGTGTTGCAGCAGGTTCGACAACTGGTGGGGCAGATGGAAGCGCTCGGTGAGGGGATGGATACACCAACGGCGGCAAATCGCGAGATCCTGTTTATGCAACTGCTGGTGCTGCTGCGTAAAAGCAGCCTGATGGAAGCAGCGACCGATAACGACGCGCGGCTTAACCTCCTGATGGCGTGGCTGGAAGATAACTTTGCCGACGAGGTGTGTTGGGAGGCGCTGGCCGAGAAGTTTTCCCTCTCTTTGCGCACTCTGCATCGCCAGCTCAAACAGCAAACCGGATTGACGCCGCAGCGCTACCTTAACCGCTTGCGGCTGATCAAGGCCCGACATCTGCTTCGCCACAGTGATGACAGTGTGACAGACATCGCTTATCTCTGCGGATTCGGCGACAGTAACCACTTTTCGACGCTTTTTCGTCGTGAGTTCAAGTGGTCACCACGCGATATTCGTCAGGGGCGCGATCTCGTTGTGGCAAGCCGCCTCCAGTAACGCGAAAGCTATCAACGTTTTTTACCGCCGAATCTCAGATAATCATGTCCCTTAACGCCGGATGGTGGCTACGCCTTATCCGGCCTACGTGGATGCCCTGTAGGCCGGATAAGCGCAGCGCATCCGGCAAGCATTCAGGTTGAGGTCATGTGATGGCGAATCAGCTAATCCTTCTGAAATCAGACTTCTTTGCGCATGAGCAGCAGGCTGTGGCCGTGGCTGACCGTTATCCGCAGGATGTCTTTGCTGAGCATACCCACGAGTTTTGCGAGCTGGTTATGGTCTGGCGCGGTAATGGTCTGCATGTCCTTAACGATCGTCCGTACCGGATAACCCGTGGCGACCTGTTTTACATTCGCGCCGAAGATAAACACTCCTACACCTCCGTGAACGACCTGGTGTTGCAAAATATCATCTACTGCCCGGAGCGGTTGACGCTGAATGTTGACTGGCAAGGGGCGATCCCCGGATTTGACGGTACGCCGAGGCAGCCGCATTGGCGACTCGGCAGCGTTGGCATGAGCCAGGTCCGACAGGTGATAAGCCAGCTTGAGCATGAAAGCAATCAACGTGATGCACAGGCTTTTACCATGGCTGAGCTGCTGTTCGGGCAGTTGGTGACACACCTTAAGCGGCATCGTTATGCCACGGATACGCTCCCGGCGACCTCCAGTGAAACGCTGCTGGATAAACTGATCACCGCGTTAGCCGGTAGCCATGAGCATGCGTTTGAACTGGATACGTTTTGCGAGCGCGAACAGTGCAGCGAGCGCGTTTTGCGCCAGCAGTTTCGCAGCCAGACCGGGATGACCATCAACCAGTATCTCCGCCAGGTGCGGGTTTGCCATGCGCAGTATCTGCTCAAACATAGTCGGTTGATGATTAGCGAGATTTCCATGCGCTGCGGTTTTGAGGACAGTAACTACTTTTCAGTGGTATTTACGCGGGAAACCGGGATGACGCCGAGCCAGTGGCGTCATCTCAGTACTCAGCATGCTTAGCTGGCCATTCCCAGACCGACAATGTTTGCCGCGACAATGATCACCACGCAGCCGAGGCTTAGCACGCTGACCGGACGACGACCCGCGTTTTTCCACTCTTTCAATACCAGACCGACAATCCCGCCGCACAGAACATAGAAGCTCATGTGCAGCATCCAGCTTACATAGTCATACTGCGCCGGAATACGTGCGTGGCCCCAGGCGTAGAAGAAGAATTGCAGATACCACATCAAGCCACCAAGCGCAGAGAGCAGCACGTTGGTGATAATCAGCGGTTTGGCTAACGAGAAGTCGGCTTTTATCGACAAGTTCTTCACTTTTGCCAGACGAATGAAGCAGAAGCCCAGGTTAACAAGCGCGCCACCGCCCATAATGACCACATAGCTAGGCAGGGCGACATACAGCGGATCGACGCCCAACGCGGCGGCGGCATCGTGCATCGGTTTCGCTGCGTTCATCGCAAAGGACATCCCGGCGGAGAAAATACCGCACATGACGGCCAGAACCAGACCTTTTTTCAGGTTGAAATCTTCCGCTTTGATGCCCATTTTGCGTTCTTTTAACTGACCGGCACGGGTAACAATGCCTACGCCAATCAGCGCGACCAGTACGCCAAGCAGCGTCATGCGGCCACCAGAGGTATTGATCAGTACATCAAAATTGCCGTTGATAATCGGGGTCATCAGCGTGCCGACAATCAGCGTAATACCTATCGCAATCCCGATACCCATCGACATACCGAGATAGCGCATGGTCAGGCCATAGTTGATATTGCCAATCCCCCACATTGCACCAAACAGAAATACCGGAGCCAGTGTGGAGAGGCTGAAGGAGCTGAAGTAGGCCCAGAAATCGGGAAGTAACATGGCGCTGATGGTCCACGGCAGGATTATCCAGGAGACGATCCCGCCAACCGACCACATCGTTTCCCATGACCAATGTTTGACTTGCTTGAACGGGGCATAGAAACAGGCGGCACTGGCTGCCCCTATCAAATGCCAAAAGATACCCATCGTAATCGCGTTACTCATGACTTAATCCTCGTTATTTTTTATCGTCGGTAATGACCCCTCCGACCTAACGAGTTTAAAAATTACGCAGGTGGTTAACCTTTTGACGATTGCCGCCCTTTTGCGCATGTTGGCAATTATCACGTTAAGTGGGTGATTCGGCTCACATCTTTAACAATGGGTTTGATTCATTAAGACCCTGTAAAAAGTACGGCATTGATAATCATTTTCAATATCATTTAATTAACTATAATGACCCAACTGCTTACGCGGCGTTAACACTGGCCGCCCGACAATACTGGAGATGATTATGAGTTATACACTGCCATCCCTGCCGTACGCTTATGATGCCCTTGAACCGCACTTCGATAAGCAGACGATGGAAATCCACCACACCAAACACCACCAGGCTTACGTAAATAACGCCAACGCTGCGCTGGAAAGCCTGCCTGAATTCGCCAGCCTGTCCGTTGAAGAGCTGATCACCAAACTGGATCAACTGCCAGCAGACAAGAAAACCGTACTGCGTAACAACGCGGGCGGTCACGCTAACCACAGCCTGTTCTGGAAAGGCCTGAAAACCGGTACTACGCTGCAGGGCGACCTGAAAGCGGCTATCGAACGTGACTTCGGCTCCGTTGACAACTTCAAAGCTGAATTTGAAAAAGCAGCGGCAACCCGCTTTGGCTCCGGCTGGGCGTGGCTGGTTCTGAAAGGTGACAAACTGGCTGTTGTTTCCACCGCCAACCAGGATTCCCCGCTGATGGGTGAAGCTATCTCTGGCGCTTCCGGTTTCCCAATCGTGGGCCTGGACGTGTGGGAACACGCTTACTACCTGAAATTCCAGAACCGTCGCCCGGACTACATCAAAGAGTTCTGGAACGTGGTGAACTGGGACGAAGCTGCCGCGCGTTTCGCAGCAAAAAAATAAGTTCTACGCTTTAACAAAGCCCTGCAAGCGATGCTTGTGGGGTTTTTTTGTGATCAAACTCAATATAAAAACAATGATCCACTTAAATTGAAACAAGGTTTTATTATGCGAGTGGGATCACTTTTATAGTCTCTATGAATGTCTATCTTCTTTTCATCAAGACGGGCGCATCTCAAAGCAAGATGCAATCGCCCATAAAAATTGCCCCATTTTTATGTCTACAGGTGATGGAAATGCAGATCAAACGTACGATAGAGAAAATCCCAGGCGGTATGATGCTGGTGCCGCTTTTCCTGGGCGCGTTGTGTCACACCTTTTCCCCCGGCGCCGGGAAATATTTCGGCTCCTTTACCAACGGTATGATCACCGGTACGGTACCTATCCTGGCAGTCTGGTTCTTTTGCATGGGGGCGTCGATCAAGCTAAGCGCCACCGGCACCGTGCTGCGTAAATCAGGTACGTTAGTCATAACCAAGATTCTGGTGGCGTGGGTGGTTGCAGCGATTGCTTCACGCATTCTGCCGGAACATGGTGTAGAGGTCGGATTCTTCGCTGGGTTGTCTACGCTGGCGCTGGTGGCCGCGATGGATATGACCAACGGCGGGCTGTATGCCTCGATTATGCAGCAGTACGGCACCAAAGAAGAGGCCGGGGCGTTTGTCCTGATGTCGCTGGAGTCTGGCCCGCTGATGACCATGGTGATTCTGGGAACCGCCGGGATCGCGTCGTTTGAACCGCACGTATTTGTTGGTGCAGTATTGCCGTTCCTGATTGGCTTTGCGCTGGGGAATCTGGACCCTGAACTGCGGGAGTTCTTCAGCAAAGCGGTGCAGACGCTGATCCCGTTCTTTGCCTTCGCATTAGGTAACACCATTGATTTGAGCGTGATTGCGCAGACCGGCGTGCTGGGTATTCTGCTGGGCGTGGCGGTGATTATCATCACTGGTATTCCATTGATTATCGCCGATAAACTGATTGGTGGTGGCGATGGTACGGCGGGGATTGCCGCTTCCAGTTCCGCGGGGGCGGCGGTTGCTACGCCTGTGCTGATTGCTGAAATGGTTCCGGCATTTAAACCGATGGCACCGGCAGCAACTTCCCTGGTCGCCACGTCGGTGATTGTGACCTCCATTCTGGTGCCGATTATCACGTCTATCTGGTCGAAAAAGGTCAAAGCAAGGGCGGCAGAAATTGATATTCGTGGTACCGTGAAGTAAGTCTCTTAAGCCGGATGGTCTGCTCCATCCGGCTTAATTATTTACCCTTTGACGACAAACACCTCATCGATTGTTCGGCACTCACTCTCGTTCAACTCTCCACCGGCATTACGTGACACGCCGGTACAATAGCCAAATTTACGCGATACCACGGTTTTGATGGTGGTGACAAAATCTTCGCCGATGGCATAGATGGACATGTAGGTGCCAATCTGGTCCTGAATATCGCGAAGCGCTGCCAGGTCGCCCTGTTTAAACGCTTCCCGCGCGCTGACAAACAGTTCCGGCATGACGTTGTTCAACCCTGAAATAATCCCCGCGCCACCTGCCAACAGGTTGGGAATGTAGTATTCGTCATAGCCGGACAGCACGGCAAAATCCTCCCGCACGGCGCGGGTGGTCTGAATCATACTGCGGGTATGGGACTGGCACTCGACGGTGTCTTTAATGCCAGCGAAATTCGGGAACTCGGCGGCGAGGGTGGCTACCAGTTCGGGGGTTAAATCGCAGCCGGTGCGTGCCGGGAAGTTATAAGCAAACCATTTGCCGCTGAGTTTCTGCCCCAACTGACGGAAGTAGCTCAGCAGCTGTTTCGCTGTTTGTCCGTAGTAGTAGGGTGGCAGGATCATCACGGCATCGTAACCTGAGCGATACGCTTCCTGCGCCATCAATAAAACATCATTCTGGCAGGTGGATGAGACGTTGGCGACCATCTTTAGCGAGCTCATGGCACGGGCTTCGCGGATCAGCAACAGCCTTTCTTCGAGCGTAAAGGAGGCAAATTCCCCGATGCTGCCCATCAGCAAAATCACGTCGATTTTGGCCTCGGTAAGGCGTTTGAGATGTTGGCTTAGACCGTTGAGATCGATCTTGCCATCATTGTCCATTGGCGTAATGGAAGGACACCAGACGCCAGCAAATTGCGATTGACCAGTCACGTTGTCGACTCCTTATTTGAAATGATGTTTCAAAACCAGATTACATTGATAGCATGTGTCCCTAAGTTTCATGTGAACCGTGCTCTCATTTTGAGCGACTGGGGTAAAATAAATGTGGTGTAATGGGGGAAATTTATCGGGAGAGGGAACAGATGCGATATCCGGTCGATGTTTTTACGGGCAAAGTTCGGGACTACACGGGAAGCCGTCCCAGCGCGATTGCTAAAGTCCAGATTGACGGTGAGTTGATGCTGACCGAACTGGGGCTGACGGGGGATGAACAAGCGGAAACGAAAATTCATGGCGGGCCGGATCGCGCGCTGTGTCACTATCCGCGTGAACACTATCAGCACTGGAGACAAGCGTTTCCGGAGCAGGCGGAGCTATTTGTCGCCCCCGCGTTTGGTGAGAACCTCTCTACTGAGGGGCTGACTGAAGAGAATGTGTATATTGGCGACATTTTCCAGTGGGGAGAGGCGCTGATTCAGGTCACGCAGCCGCGCTCGCCGTGCTTTAAGCTGAATTTCCATTTTGGCATCAGCGATATGGCCAGCCAGATGCAGGATGTGGGTAAGACAGGCTGGCTGTGCAGCGTCATCGCGCCTGGTCAGGTGTCAGCAGACGCGCCATTGATCCTGGCGTCACGCGTGAGCGACGTCAGCGTACAGGAGGCAATTGCTATCGCCTGGCATATGCCGTTTGATGATTCGCAATATCACCGTTTACTGTCGGCTGCCGGGTTATCAAAAAGCTGGACCAGAACGATGCAAAAGCGCCGTCTAAGCGGCAAGATCGAAGACAATTCCCGCCGTTTGTGGGGAAAATAAACCTACCTTCATCTGGCAATTAAATCAGGTGGCGACACCTGATTTACCTCTCCCCCGTGGTTCATCTCCTGCGTACCAAACCGGGCAAAAACCTGACGGTCACGGTTTGCTTCAAAGCCATTCTTGATACCTGGTCCACAAAAAGAAACTCTGCGTTGAAAAAAAACTTGAGTATTTCCTGCACTCAAATATCTTAGCTTCAAATTGGTTTAAACCAGATGAGCGAAATGAAAAAGAAAAACAATGTTGATGTGCTCAGAGAGCGCTTTGAAAGCTGGTTAAACGAGAATAATTTACCAGCGGGCTCCAAATTGCCCTCGGAGAGAGAGTTATGTGAGCTGCTGGATGCAAAGCGTATGACCTTACGTCAGGTTCTGATTGAGCTTGAGATCGATGCGCGTATTTTCCGCAAGAACCGCAGTGGTTGGTTTATTTCATCGAAGCGATTTATTTATAACCCTAAATCACTTTCCAGCTTCAATGCTGAAGCTTGTGCTCAGGGACGTAAGCCTTTTTGGGATTATTTAACCAAAGAAACCATTGATACAGTTCCGCATCATGTTGATGATGTTTTTCTCTCCTCCGGCGATCGCTATTTAGTTACCGGCTGGTGCGGCCTTGATTCACATAAAGTGTTTTACCATGAATCCTATATTGATGCCGATGTTGCGCCAGGATTCATTAATAAATTGGGCAATCAGTCTTTTGCCAGCGTCTGGGAAGATGCGTTTGGCCATGTTTTAAATATCAAAGAAATGATTTTTAAACCGGTCAATATGCCAGAAGTGGCCTGCAAAGAGCTGGGTGTTGCGCCTAATACGTATGGAATTTTAGTAGAAAAACATCGGGCTACCCGAGATAAAAAAGTGGTTCAGGTTGATTTCGAATACTGGCGACTTGAATCAGTGGAACTTGTTATTCGCGATGAATGAGAAAAATAATGGGAAAATGTAACCAAGAACTTCTTGCGGAACGCGCGAGAAATATACCGCTGTACCTACATGCTTATGCTTTTCATCTGAATATGCGCTACGAGAGAGTCCTGCCGGGGGATCTTCTGGATATTGCGCATCAGCAAAAATTGAAGGGTGTAAAAATACATGTTGAGGATGGTGAGTCCCAATCACTGCAGAAACTGAACGATCAGCAGCTACACGATTTTAAAGAAAAGGCCAAAAAATATAATCTGGATGTGCATATCGAAACGAGCGCATCGGATAAGGCAACATTGACGGATGCAATCCGTATTGCTGTTGCTACTGGTGCAACTTCAGTGCGTTTCTACCCGCGTTATGAAGGGTATCTGAACGATGTTATGGCGAAGATTGCCAATGATATTGCGTGGCTGTCTCAGTATGACGATTGCGGACTAAGCTTTACTATCGAACAGCATGAAGATCTGCAAGGCCATGAGCTGGTGACGCTGGTTAATAATAGCGGGATGAAAAATCTCTCTATTCTGTTTGATTTTGGCAACATGATTAATGCCAATGAGCAGCCGCTTTCTGCGTTAGAGGTTATGTCTCCTCTGATCACTCAGGTGCATATCAAAGACGCAAAAATTATTAAAGAAGGTAAAGGCTGGGGGCATGAGGCTTGTCGTTCAGGACACGGCGATTTACCCATGGAAGAGATGCTTAAGGCATTATTACTTTTAGGTGAAGATAAACCGCAAGTACATGCTTTTGGCCTGGAAGAAGAAGTTGAATATTATGCCCCTGCATTTCGCTTCGACGATGAGGGTGATAATCCATGGATCCCATGGCGCGATGCAAGTTATACGCCGCTGCCTGACAGCAACATGATTGATACGCGACTGGCGCAGGAAAAAGAACATGCTCTTGCCCAAATAAAATATATCCGTGATATATGTGACAAGTTTATAGGCAATTAATTAGTTTTCTTAAAATATTATTAAATGCGGAAAGGATTATGAAAATAATCCCCTGGCGTTATTAATTATACAATTTAATTTAGATATTTCTCTCAACAAGCAATGAGGGTTTAATCATGTTCATGAATAAATGGGCAAGACTCTGTTTTTTGATTTTAGGCGGCGGCACGATATTCAAGCTTTCGAGTATGAAAGATGTTTTCTATGTGCCAATGCAGAATGACTGGGGTTTAACTAATACGCAAATTGGGTTGAGCTTTACGGTTTATACGATTGTTCAGACAACCGGACTTTTTCTTTCTCTCTATATCGCAGACCGTTACTCCAAGAAAATATTATTACCGTTCGGTCTGATTGGCGTTGGGTTATGTGGCTTATATCTGGCAACGCTACCGTCATTTACCGGTTATCTCATTTGCTTTGCCGCGATGGCTTTCTTTGCCGATGTGGTTTATTGGCCGGTATTGCTGAAAGCCGTTCGTTTGCTGGGAACGAAAGAAGAACAAGGACGCATGTTCGGCTTTTTAGAAGCCGGACGTGGCGTGGTGGATGTTATCGTTGCATCTGGCGCTCTGTTTGTCTTCGTCCAGTTTGGTGAAGGTAAAGCGGGGATGCAGGCGGGCCTGTTGTTCTATACGGTAATTACGCTTGTGGCAGGTATTGTGACGTACTTTATTGTCGATGATGACAAAGTGAAAGGCGGCGAGAAAACCAGTGCCAACATGGAAGTGTTAAAGGGTATCAAACATGTTTTGTCCTGCCCTAACGTTTGGCTGGCCTCTTTAGGTATTTTCTTCGTTTACGCCGCGTACTGTGGCCTGACTTACTTTATTCCGTTCTTAAAAGATATCTATATGCTGCCGGTAGCGCTCGTTGGTGCGTACGGCATCATCAACCAGTATGCGTTAAAAATGGTAGGTGGGCCGATTGGTGGAATGTTGGCAGATAAAGTTGCTAAATCACCGACAGTGTATCTGAAGTGGACGTTCCTGATCTCTGCTGTAGCGATGCTTGTGTTCATGCAGTTACCGCATCAAACAATGAACGTGTATATCGGTATGGCGGCGACATTAGGGTTCGGAGCGATTATCTTCTCACAGCGCGCCATTTTCTTCGCGCCAATGGATGAGATCGGTACCCCACGTGAGTATGCGGGCTCGGCAATGGCGTTTGGTTGCATCATCGGTTATATGCCAGCGATGTTTGCGTACACGTTGTACGGCTATTTGCTGGATACCAATAGCGGCATCACTGGCTACAACTATGTCTTTAGCGTGATGATTGCGTTCAGCTTAATGGGCTTTATCTGTTCGACCATTCTGGTGAAGCGGATTAAAAAGCAAAAGCTAGCGGCGGCAGAAGTGACAGCATAAAGTGAGAGCTTCCCCGGCACGAGGCTACCGGGGAAGCCTGTTAAGCGCGTTTATACAGCGGTAACCAAATCACCAGCCGTAAACCACCCAGCGGGCTGTCTTCGGCCTTCACCCAGCCACGATGCTGCTGAATTGCGGTTTCAACAATCGCCAGACCCAGACCTGTTCCGCCAGACTCGCGATCGCGCGCCTCATCGGTACGATAGAACGGACGGAAAATCTGTTCTCTGTCTTCAGGGCTAACGCCTGGGCCATCGTCGTCCACGGTGATGGTAATCCCGTCGATATCCACCGCGAAGCCAACTTCAATCTTCGTATGTGAATAGCGCAGGGCATTGCGAACAATGTTTTCCAGCGCACTTTCCAACGCATTTGGGTTACCGTACAGCGGCCACGGACCCGGCGGGAAATTCACCGTGAGTGATTTACCCATCTGCTCAGCTTCAAAGGCGGCGTTATCCAGCACTTCGCCCCACAGCTGATTAGCTTTCACTGTTTCACTGACCAGCGCGTTTTTCTGCTGATTACGTGACATCACCAGCAGGTCGTTGATCATGCTGTCCAGTCGGTGTGCTTCTGTTTCAATGCGCTCCAGCTCTTTGCTCTCACCGCTACGACGGCGCAGCAGAGCGGTGCCCAGTTGCAGACGCGTTAGCGGTGTTCTCAGCTCGTGAGAGATGTCCGACAGCAGGCGTTGCTGTGTGGTCATCATCCGTTCCAGCGCTGTCACCATCTGGTTAAAGCTGGCGCCTGCCGCCAGAAACTCCTGCGGACCGGCTTCCAGTTCCGGATGCTGACGCAGGTTGCCCTGGGCCACTTCATCCGCCGCGTTTTTCAACTTACGCGCAGGTTTCGCCAGACTCCAGGCAAGCCAAAGCAATAGCGGTGAGCTGACTAACATGGTGACGATCAGCAACAGCAGCGGTCGGTCGAACAGCAGGTTGATAAAGTCAGATTGTGAGCTGCTGGCAGGTCGTATGAGATACAGCTGGTAGTTATCTTCACCGTCTCTGACGGAGAAAGGCCCGACCATCTCAACGCGACCGTATTTTTTCTTTTGCGGATGGTCGGCGTTATCGGCCTGACCAATAAAGTTACGAATGATCTGCATTTCGTTGCGTTCTGCGCCGATCACGCGTCCTTCCGTCGTAACAAGTAATAACCGCTGCCCTGGCGGCGCCCACTTGTCTATCGCCCGAAACAAGCGACGCCACCACATCAAATCGTTGGGTGGATCGTTCGCCAGTTCAGCTTCAACGTGTTGCTCAATCATTAACCCCTGGCGCTGCTCGCTGTCCAGTAGCTCGGTCATCTGGCGTGAGTCGAGCTTGGGTAACATCAGTACCAACATCAACACCAGTGCCAGCGTCAACCAGAAGATGGCAAAGATGCGTGCGGTTAAGCTCCCTATCATGAAGCGGAGACCATCAGGTAGCCGCGACCACGCAGGGTTTTAAACCACGGGTGTCCGTCTTTACGCTCTGGCAGCTTACGACGCAGGTTCGAGATATGCATATCGATCGCGCGATCGAAAGGCGTCAGGCGTTTGCCCAGCACTTCCTGGCTCAGGTGCTCACGCGAAACCACCTGACCGAGATGCTGAGCCAGCAAATAGAGCAGGGTGAATTCGGTGCCGGTTAACTCCAAAATTTGCCCGTCAAAGCTGGCTTCCTGGCGACCCGGATTAAGGCTTAACGCATCTACTTCCAGCGTCGGCGAGCCGTTATCGCTGTTCTGCTGCTGTTCGCTCCAGTGTGAGCGACGCAGAATAGCGCGGATGCGCGCGACCAGTTCACGGTCGTTAAACGGTTTAGGTAAATAGTCGTCCGCTCCCAGCTCAAGGCCAAGTACGCGATCCAATTCGCTGCCGCGAGCGGTCAGCATGATTACAGGTGTCTGGTGTGTCTGACGAAGTGCTTTCAGCGTATCAATGCCGTTTTTCTTCGGCATCATGACGTCGAGCAAAAGTAAATCGATGCTGTCATCCAGAAGCTCAAGCGCCTGTTCCCCATCATAGGCAACCAGCACATCGAAACCTTCCATTTCGAGCAACTCCTTTAACAGGGAAGTCAGCTCTCGGTCATCATCAACTAACAGGATTTTATTCATTGTTTACGTACCTCCGAGGCAGAAATTACGTCATCAGGCGTCGCTAATCTATGACTTTACGTTGTTTTACACCCCCTGACGCATGTTTGCAGCCCGAATCGTAAACTGTCTCTCGTTGAATCGCGACAGAAAAGATTTTGGGAGCAAGTGATGGGCAAAGTTACCGCTGCCGTCATGGCCTCAACGCTGGCACTCAGTACATTTAGCCATGCAGCTGAAGTCGTCACAGGCGATCACTGGCACCTGGGTGAAGGCTCATCGCAACGCAGCGTTCAGAGCCACATGTTTGACGGTATCAGTTTAACCGAACATCAACGTCAACAGATGCGAGATTTAATGCAGCAGGCAAGACACGAACAGCCTCCTGTTAATGTTAGCGAAATGGAGACAATGCATCGCCTTGTCACCGCAGAGAAATTTGATGAAAGCGCAGTGCGCGCTCAGGCAGAAAGAATGGCGCAAGAACAGGTTGCCCGCCAGGTTGAAATAGCCAGGATCCGCAACCAGATGTATCGCCTGTTAACGCCCGAGCAGCAAGCGGTTTTAAATGAGAAACATGAACAACGAATGGAGCAACTGCGCGATGTAGCGCACTGGAAAAAAAGCTCATCGTTGAATTTATTGAGTAGTAGCAACTCACGTTCCCAGTAGTAACCCTGTTTTCCTTGCCATAGACACCATCCCTGTCTTCCCCCACATGATGTGGGGGTTTTTTTTGCCTAAAATTACAGTGAATTACCAAAGATAAACAGCTACTTGCAGATAGTATTTGGAGCTGAAAACAGCTTTTGTTATGTGTGGCTGACTTCAATGTAACTTACTGCCTTTATGTAGAGCGGCGTGATCTGATAATAATGCTTAGCTTTTTCCTAAATCCAACACTTTTCCATCATTGGTAATGATAAATGTGTAGTAGTGATTTTTTCCATTTAAGGTATAGCTTGTACCATACACCACCCCTTTTTCTAAATTGACCGTGAAGCAGGTACTTGGGTAGATGAGATGTTTAAAATCGCCGACTAATAATTTTTTATCTTCTCTACCATTAGTTGACAGAATATAGCGGTTTAACACATCATTTTTATCTATGGTAAAGCAAACACGATTGCCATCTACGTAGATCGCCTGTCGTTCACCGGACTCTGCACCCTCTCTGCCTTTCCCTGGGCACCCGGCCAGAAATAAAAGTAAAGGGAGAAAAAAGAACGATTTCTTCATATCGGAAAGCTCCCGAGTACCTTTTCATATTTCTGCATTAATTCCAGCGCCGGTTCTTCTGGGTCATAATCACGGTAAACATACAGATCGCTATGCCCATCAAACCCATAGTGCTTTAACAACCAGTAATCGCTGACTAAGGATGCTTGTTGCTCCAGTCCGTAATCAAGTAGATTTTTTTCATTTAGGCTGTATGTATAGTCAGCTGCCCATGAGAATGCCCCACGTGTTCGTACCCACATTCCATATTGGTGCTGCCAAACATGCATCATTTCATGCAAAAAAAGATGCTGGGCATTTGGAGTTGGCTGTTTTGTTGGCATCGAGAAATCATCTTCGTATTTTATTGTTCTAAACCACATTTCGCCGTCAGGCGTCATCGCCTGACCTGGGTTTTGAGTATCAAAAGGAAGATAACTTTCCAGATGAACCCAAACCTGATGGTAAAGAATGCTGAAGCCAAAGAGCGAGTTTGCAAGATTTATCTCGCCAAGCCTTAACCTACGCAGACCTCCTTCTTGGATCGGTTTCCAGTCAATAGAATTAGGGTAATACGCCATCTTAATCCCTCAAGATATGTTGATTGAGCGTTTATCGTACACCTAAAGTAAATGAGGATTAGAAGTGTTACAGAGAGGCCTTAAAAATTCAGAATAAAACGTATTCAGGTGACGTATTGCTGCAACATTCCATCCCTGTCTTCCCCCACATGATGTGGGGGTTTTTTTTGCCCAAAATTTGTCCCTCGGTTATTGCCTGACTGTTTTATTTCATCCGTTATACTAGCGGCATATCCTGGCAGGAGTGTTTATGAATCAAACCTATGGGCGGCTGGTGAGCCGGGCGGCAATCGCGGCGACCGTGATGGCATCGCTGTTACTTTTGATCAAAATTTTCGCGTGGTGGTACACCGGATCGGTCAGTATTCTGGCAGCGCTGGTGGATTCTCTGGTGGACATCGCGGCGTCATTAACCAACCTGTTGGTGGTGCGCTATTCGCTGCAGCCCGCCGATGATGAACATACGTTCGGACACGGAAAAGCGGAATCGCTGGCGGCGCTGGCGCAAAGCATGTTTATTTCCGGTTCGGCGCTGTTTTTATTCCTGACCGGGATTCAGCATCTCATTCAACCCACGCCGATGAAAGATCCCGGCGTTGGGGTGGTTGTCACCATTATTGCGTTAGTGTGTACAATCATTCTGGTCTCGTTTCAGCGCTGGGTAGTGAAGCGTACGCAAAGTCAGGCCGTTCGGGCAGATATGCTTCATTATCAGTCTGATGTTATGATGAACGGTGCGATTCTCATTGCGCTCGGGCTGGCATGGTACGGCTGGCATCGTGCGGATGCCTTGTTTGCGCTCGGGATTGGCATCTATATTTTATATAGCGCATTACGCATGGGGTATGAGGCAGTGCAATCTTTGCTGGATCGCGCTTTACCCGATGAGGAACGTCAGGAAATTATTGATATCGTGACGTCATGGCCTGGAGTCAGCGGCGCTCACGATCTTCGCACGCGGCAGTCAGGGCCGACCCGCTTTATTCAGATTCATTTGGAAATGGAAGATAATCTGCCGCTCGTTCAGGCGCATTTAGTGGCTGAACAGGTTGAGCAGGCAATTTTACGGCGTTTCCCGGGATCGGATGTCATCATTCATCAGGATCCCTGTTCAGTCGTACCCAAGGAAGGCAAGATGTTTGAGCTTTCATAATTCGTTGTAAAAAAAGTGAACCGGGCCAGCATTTTGTGTATAAATTACCACCATTTGGCCTGACCTGAATCAATTCAGCAGGAAGTGATTGTTATACTATCTGCATATTCGTTGGATCGTTTCGATATGCGGAATCGACTTCCGGCAGCAGATTTCATTTTGCATTCCAAAGTTCAGAGGTAGTCATGATTAAGAAAATCGGTGTGTTGACAAGCGGCGGTGATGCGCCGGGCATGAACGCAGCAATCCGTGGTGTTGTACGTGCAGCGTTGACGGAAGGGCTGGAAGTCATGGGGATCCATGATGGCTACCTGGGTTTGTATGAAGACCGTATGGTCCAGCTTGACCGCTACAGCGTGTCCGACATGATCAACCGTGGCGGTACTTTCCTCGGTTCTGCTCGCTTCCCGGAATTCCGTGATGAAAACGTACGTGCGGTGGCGATCGAAAACCTGAAGAAGCGTGGCATCGACGCCCTGGTTGTTATCGGGGGTGACGGTTCTTACATGGGGGCAAAACGCCTGACTGAAATGGGCTTCCCGTGCATCGGTCTGCCGGGCACTATCGACAACGATATCAAGGGCACTGACTACACCATCGGCTACTTCACCGCGCTGGGTACTGTCGTTGAAGCGATTGACCGCCTGCGTGATACCTCTTCTTCTCACCAGCGTATTTCTATCGTTGAAGTGATGGGCCGCTACTGTGGTGACCTGACCCTGGCAGCAGCGATTGCCGGTGGCTGTGAGTTCGTGGTGGTTCCGGAAGTGGAATTCAGCCGTGACGATTTGGTTACTGAAATCAAAGCAGGTATCGCGAAAGGTAAAAAACACGCAATCGTAGCGATCACTGAACACATGTGTGACGTTGACGAATTGGCGCATTACATTGAGAAAGAAACGGGTCGTGAAACGCGTGCAACCGTACTGGGTCACATCCAGCGTGGTGGTTCCCCGGTTCCTTACGACCGTATTCTGGCATCCCGTATGGGCGCCTATGCCATTGAACTTCTGCTGGAAGGTCACGGCGGTCGCTGCGTAGGTATTCAGAACGAGCAGCTGGTTCACCATGACATCATCGACGCTATCGAAAACATGAAGCGTCCGTTCAAAGGTGACTGGCTGGACTGCGCGAAGAAACTGTATTAATTGCAATTGCCGGATGGCGGCTTGCGCCTTATCCGGCCTACATGATGCAAATCGTAGGCCTGATAAGCGTAGCGCCATCAGGCAAAAACTCGACTCCATATATTCCCCCAAGTTATAGCAAATCTTTTTTTATTCTTTAATGTTTGGATGCCTTTCTGGCACGCTTTGCTCATCACAACACTACCTAAGAGAGCTGGGCGATGAACAAATGGGGCGTAGGGTTAACATTATTGCTGGCATCGACCAGCGTTCTGGCAAAGGATATTCAGTTACTTAACGTATCGTACGATCCAACGCGTGAACTGTACGAGCAGTACAATAAGGCCTTCAGCGCGCACTGGAAGCAGGAAACGGGCGACAACGTCGTGATTCGCCAGTCGCATGGTGGTTCGGGTAAACAGGCGACCTCCGTCATCAACGGCATTGAAGCCGATGTCGTGACGCTGGCACTGGCTTACGACGTGGATGCCATTGCTGAACGTGGCCGTATCGATAAAAACTGGATTAAACGCCTGCCGGATAACTCTGCGCCTTACACCTCCACCATCGTATTCCTGGTCCGCAAAGGCAATCCCAAACAAATTCATGACTGGAACGATTTAATCAAACCGGGCGTGTCGGTCATTACGCCAAACCCGAAAAGCTCCGGCGGAGCTCGCTGGAACTATCTGGCGGCATGGGGCTATGCCCTGCACCACAACAACAACGATCAGGCCAAGGCACAAGACTTTGTGAAGGCCCTGTATAAAAACGTTGAGGTACTCGATTCTGGTGCACGTGGTTCAACCAATACCTTCGTTGAACGTGGTATCGGTGATGTGCTGATTGCCTGGGAAAACGAAGCGCTGTTGGCAACGAACGAGCTGGGCAAAGATAAATTCGAGATAGTGACCCCGAGTGAATCTATCCTCGCGGAGCCGACCGTGTCCGTGGTTGATAAAGTGGTGGAAAAGAAAGACACCAAAGCGGTGGCGGAAGCTTACCTGAAGTATCTCTACTCTCCGGAAGGTCAGGAAATTGCGGCGAAAAACTACTATCGTCCACGTGATGCAGACGTTGCGAAGAAATACGAAAACGCATTTCCGAAGCTGAAGCTGTTCACTATCGACGAAGAGTTTGGCGGCTGGACGAAAGCGCAGAAAGAGCACTTCTCTAACGGCGGTACGCTCGACCAAATCAGTAAACGATAAATAAGTCTCTGATTTACCGACCCGGTGGCCTAACGCGACCGGGTTTTTTATTTGTCATGGTTTTGCGTTACTCTTGCCCTTCAATGGGATACAGGAAACGCGTAATGAAAAAAGCAGGCTATCTTTTAC
The DNA here is from genome assembly GCF_030332695.1 of Citrobacter sp. Cpo089. Classification (NCBI taxonomy): domain Bacteria; kingdom Pseudomonadati; phylum Pseudomonadota; class Gammaproteobacteria; order Enterobacterales; family Enterobacteriaceae; genus Citrobacter; species Citrobacter sp. Cpo089. The sequence goes on from NZ_JAOWHJ010000050.1 coordinate 68,823, forward strand.
TGGCGGTGATTGTGGTCGCCGCCGCTGCAGGTATCGGGTACTGGAAATTCACCGGCAACCCGGACGCATTACGCCAGATCGTTCTTCAGCAATGCCTGCCGCACCAGTTGCAGCAGCAGGACCCCGCACCATGCGCTGAAGTAAAGCCGGATGCTGGATATGTGGTGTTCAAAGACCGTAACGGCCCACTGCAATATCTGTTGATGCCTACCTGGCGGATCAACGGTACGGAAAGTCCGCTGTTGTTGAAATCAGGCACACCGAACTTTTTCTGGCTGGCCTGGCAGGCGCGTAGCTTTATGAGCCAAAAATACGGCCAGGAAATCCCTGACAAAGCAGTCTCTCTGACCATTAACTCACGTAGCGGGCGTACGCAAAATCACCTGCATATTCATATCTCCTGCCTGCGAACCGATGTCAGAAAGCAGCTGGATGACAACCTGGCGAAAATCAGCACCCGCTGGCTACCATTACCGGGTGGGCTGCGCGGTCATGAATATCTGGCACGTCGCGTCACGGAAAATGAACTGGCACAACGCAGCCCGTTTATGATGCTGGCGGAAGAGGTGCCGGATGCGCGTGAGCATATGGGCAGCTATGCGTTGGCGATGGTGCGCCAGAGCGACGAATCCTTTGTCCTGCTGGCTACTCAGCGCAATCTGCTGGCACTGAATCTCGCCTCCGCTGAGGAAATTCAGGATCATCAATGTGATATTCTGCGTTAACCCCACCTAATCTGGCGTTTACTCCGCATGCCTGTCCCCGTATTCTTGTTGAAAAAAACAACAGGAGACAGGCATGTCGCTCTGGCTTACACACCCTCTGTTTATCCCCTCTCTGGTGGTTGGTATCACCATTCTGCTCTGGGCTACGTCGCTGCTGCCGGAGTTTATAACGGCGCTGCTGTTCTTTGCCGTGGCGATGGTCGCCAAAATCGCGCCACCGGATGTGATTTTTGGCGGCTTTGCGTCCTCCGCATTCTGGCTGGTGTTTAGCGGCTTTGTACTGGGTATTGCGATTCGTAAAACGGGGCTGGCGGACAGGGCGGCGAGGGCGCTGTCATCGAGGTTGACTGATTCCTGGCCGTTAATGGTGGCGAGCGTAGTGCTGCTGAGTTACGCGCTGGCATTTGTAATGCCATCCAACATGGGCCGCATTGCGCTGCTGATGCCGATTGTCGCGGCGATGGCGAAACGAGCTGGAATTAACGAAGGCACGCGCGCCTGGTATGGTCTGGCACTGGCCGTCGGGTTTGGGACGTTCCAGCTTTCTGCGACGATTTTACCCGCTAACGTACCGAATCTGGTGATGAGCGGCGCGGCGGAAGGCTCTTACGGCATCCACCTCAATTATCTTCCCTATTTGCTGCTGCATACGCCGGTTCTGGGTTGGCTTAAAGGCGCGGTGCTCATTGTGCTTATCTGCTGGTTGTTCCCTGGCAAGCCGCATGCGCCGCGCGATCTCACGCCGCCGGAGCCGATGAGCCGGGATGAAAAACGTCTGGCCTGGATGTTAGCGGTGGTGCTGTTCTTGTGGGTAAGCGAAAGCTGGCACGGTATTGGCCCCGCGTGGACCGGGCTGGCGGCGGCAGTTATCACATTGCTACCACGGGTTGGCTTTATCAATGGCGACGAGTTTTCCGCTGGGGTCAACATTCGTACCTGTATTTATGTGGCGGGTATTCTGGGGCTGGCGATCACCGTCACGCAGACCGGTATTGGTAGCGCCGTTGGCGAAGCGCTGTTACAGGTGATGCCGCTGGATGCGGAAAAGCCGTTTACCAGTTTCCTCGCGCTGACCGGTATTACCACTGCGCTTAATTTTATTATGACGGCGAACGGTGTTCCGGCGCTGTATACCACGTTGGCGCAAAGCTTTGCCGATGCGACGGGATTCCCACTGCTGTCGGTGATTATGATCCAGGTGCTGGGTTATTCCACACCACTGTTGCCGTATCAGGCTTCACCGATCGTGGTGGCGATGGCGCTCGGGAAAGTACCTGCAAGGGCGGGGATGCTGCTGTGTATCGCACTGGCGGCGGCAACATATCTGATTCTTCTGCCGCTGGATTACGCCTGGTTTACGGTGTTGGGAAAACTGTAGCTGTATCAAAATGTTAATTTTTTGTTTTGTGAGTGAGTGAATTGTATTATGCGCGGCAATATTGGTTAATGCCTGAGCGCAGATTTGCGCACTGGAAATTCAAGGATTGATTCATGGACAGTTTAACCCCCATCCGCTGTTGGCCTGCCATCATCTCGCTCGTGATTACGCTGACCATCTGGTTTGTTATCCCGTGTCCACCTGACGTAACCCCGCAAGCGTGGCACCTGCTGGCACTGTTTATTGGTACGATCGCTGCGATTATCGGTAAAGCCATGCCGATTGGCGCAATTGCGATTGTGGCGATTATGCTGGTGGCGATGACTGGCGTTACTAACCCCGGCAAACCCTCCGCGGCGTTGAACGATGCGTTGAGTGGTTTTTCTAACCAGCTAATCTGGCTGATCGGTTTATCCATTATGCTGTCGCAAAGTCTGTTAAAGACTGGCCTGGGAGCGCGTATTGGCTACGGGTTTATTGCGCTATTTGGTAAAAGAACGCTGGGCATTGCGTGGGCATTAACCCTTGCGGAAACGCTAATTGCACCCGTAACGCCAAGCAATACCGCGCGTGGCGGCGGCATTATCCACCCGGTAATGCGGGCGATTGCGGAGAGCCTCGGCTCGCAGCCAGGCCATGCCGAGAATGGCTCAACGGGCCGTTATCTCGCGCTGGTGAACTACAACATTAACCCGATCAGCTCGGCAATGTTCATCACTGCGACCGCACCTAACCCGTTAATCGTCAGCTTTTTGACGAAGGGGACGGATGGCGTGCTGAACATGACCTGGGGAATGTGGGCTATTGCGGCGCTTCTTCCTGCTCTGGTATCACTGGTTGTCATGCCGATTGTAATCTGGTGGCTCTATCCGCCAGCTATCACGCGCACGCCAAATGCGCCGCAGTTCGCGCGGCAAAAACTGGATGCGCTGGGTCCACTATCACTGGCAGAAAAAATCACCCTGGCAGTGTTCATTTTGCTGCTCTGCCTGTGGGCGGGTGTTCCAGCGATGCTGATGGGCAGTGCCTGGAGCGTAAACCCTACCAGCGCCGCGTTAATTGGATTGTCGATTCTATTGATGGCGGGCGTATTGAGCTGGGATGACATTCTTAAATGCCGCGGGGCATGGGATACGATAGTCTGGTTTGCCGCGCTGGTGATGATGGCAGATTTTCTCAGCAAACTGGGGTTGGTGGGATGGCTGGCAACCAGTGTTGGTAGTGCAATCGACCATCTTGGCGTGCACTGGAGTGTTGCAACGCTGCTGTTGATTCTGCTTTACGTCTACTCGCACTACTTTTTCGCCAGCACAACTGCGCATATTACGGCTATGTTCGCTGCGTTCTTCGCCGCAGGATTAGGCCTCGGCGCGCCACCAGCATTGCTTGGTTTAATGCTCGGTTTCTCCTCCTCTTTGATGATGTCGCTCACGCACTATGGCACGGGTACTGCGCCGATCATCTTTGGTTCGGGCTATGTCACGCTGGCGGAGTGGTGGAAAACGGGCCTGGTGATGAGTGTGGTCAACCTGACCATTTGGGGGGGGACCGGCGCCTTCTGGTGGCACTGGTTGGGATACTGGTAGTTAATACAGCGGGAGGAGTGCTCCTCCCGCCTTAACAACTTAAGCCTGTTTAGCGGCTTCTGCTGCTTTAACGATGACTGCGAAGGCGTCTGCTTTCAGAGAAGCACCACCAACCAGCGCACCGTCGATGTCCGGCTGAGCAAACAGTTCTGCCGCGTTAGCTGCGTTTACAGAACCGCCGTACTGGATGATAACTTGTTCAGCGATTTTCGCGTCAGCTTTAGCAATGTGGTCACGAATAAATTTGTGAACAGCCTGAGCCTGAGCAGGAGTTGCAGACTTACCGGTACCGATAGCCCATACTGGTTCGTAAGCGATAACGACGCCTTCGAATGCTGCTGCGCCCTGAGTTTTCAGAACCGCGTCGATCTGACGTGCGCAAACTTCTTCAGTTTTGCCTGCTTCGTTTTCTGCTTCGGTTTCACCGATGCACAGAACCGGAGTCAGACCTTGCTCTTTCAGCACAGCGAATTTTTTAGCGATCAGCTCGTCAGATTCTTTGTGGTAAGTACGACGCTCAGAGTGACCGATAATGATGTACTGCGCGCCGATATCTTTCAGCATTTCAGCACTTGTTTCACCGGTGAATGCGCCAGACAGGTTCAGATCAACGTTCTGCGCGCCCAGAATGATGTGGCTACCGGCAGCGGCGTGTTTCGCCAGGTCGATATACATTTCCGGCGGAGCAATTGCTACTGCACAGCCAGCAACGCCAGCCAGTTCTTTACGCAGATTAGCAACCAGTTCGTTTACCATGTGGCGGCTGCCGTTCAGTTTCCAGTTACCCATCACTAAAGGATGTCGCATTTCATTTCTCCACGCTTGTCAGCGAATTAAGGAATATGGCCGCCCCTCAGGGCAGCATGGTCTGTGAAACAGTATAGAGATTGATCATCCCGAAGGCTTTGCTTTTTGTCATTTCCCCGTCATTCTCCACGTTGCAGGTGCGTTGGCTGTACTCTCTCACCCCAGTCACTTACTGATGTAAGCTCCTGGGGGGTCGTTGCGTCGCCGCCTTCCTGAAACGTGAATAATTTAGGGGGAATTCGACCCTTCGAGGTTTTCAGATAGAGCCAGCTTAATCGGTTCAACAGCGAAGGTCAGCCCCTTTTCACCGTTATCTACCACGACATAGCGAATTGCGCCTTCTGTTTCGGCGTAATAGTGCTTACCTTTGCCTGCGGCGAGCAGTTTTTGCAGCTTTTTCTGGCTCTGTTCCTTCGTCAGTAGTGGTGCGACAGTGCGGATGACGGCGGTCATGTATTCCAGCGCTTTCGCTTTAGCTGCCTTTTGCTCTGGTCCTTGAATTGGTAACCAGGTTATCTGCATGCTTTTGATTTTCAGGGTGCCGCGCTCAAGGGCGGAAGACGCATACAGGTTTTCATTGATTTTACTGGCCGCGCGGGTGAGATTTGCCCGATCGCGACTGCTGTCGATAGCGCGGAACTCATTCAGGATCAGCTTCGGATTCTGTGTATTAAAGTTTTCGCGAAACTGGCTAATCGACAGGTCAAAGGTCGGCGCGCCCGCCAGTAAATAGGGGGCTGTGGTTGCCGTCGATGGCTCTTTCGCCAGTGCCGCAGTGCTCGCGGTTAAGGCTGAAAACAATAATAAAAACAGTGTAAATCCGTGCTTCATCAATCGTACCTTTCATTCTCACTGCTCACGATTAAAACGGTAACCGTCGAGCTTGTCAAAAGGGTAAACTGTTCTGGAAGGTAATAATAAAGGAACTTACATGACCATACAGCAGTGGTTATTCTCATTTAAAGGGCGCATCGGGCGCCGTGATTTCTGGATTTGGATTGGCCTATGGATCGTCGGCATGCTGGTTCTGTTTTCGCTGGCGAGCAAACAATTACTCGATATTCAGACCGCGGCTTTTTGTCTGGTGTGTCTGCTATGGCCAACGGCGGCAGTGACGGTAAAACGTCTGCATGACCGGGGGCGTTCCGGAGCGTGGGCGCTGTTGATGATTCTGGCGTGGATGCTGCTGGCCGGAAATTGGGCGATGTTACCCGGCGTCTGGCAATGGGCGGTAGGCCGCTTTGTTCCAACGTTGATTCTGGTCGGTATGCTTATCGATCTGGGTGCGTTCATTGGCACCCAGGACGCAAATAAATATGGTAAGGATACGCAGGACGTAAAGTACAGAGCTGGCTCGTAGGCCGGATAAGCGCAAGCGCCATCCGGCAAAATGCCCGGGTGTTTACCGGGCAGTAAAACGTTCTTACCAGTAGTGCTCTGCAGTCATATGGCCCGGTCGGCGGCGCAGGTGTTTGGTCATCTGCCGGGTCTCTTTCAGCAACTGCTGCGTGTCGCGTACCATCTGCGGGTTTCCACACAGCATCACATGGCAGGTTTCTTTATCCAATGGCAGCCCGACTGCTTTTTCCAGCTCACCGCTTTCAATCAGCGCCGGTACACGCCCGGTCAGCGAATCTGCCACGGTTTCACGGCTGACAACCGTCTGGATACGTAATTTACCTTCGTAGCGCTTTTCCAGCGCCTGCATCAACGGTAGATAGCTCAAATCGGCGGCATAACGCGCGGCGTGGACCAGCACCAGGTTTTTGAAGCGATCCAGGTCCTTGCCTAACTGCAGAATCGACAAATATGGGCCGATAGCCGTGCCGGTTGCCAGCATCCACAGCGTGTCGCAATCGGGGACTTCATCCAGCACGAAGAAACCAGCCGCTTCACTCACCACCTGGACTTCATCGCCAGGCTTCAGTGCTGCCAGACGAGGGCTGAGTTTGCCGTCGGGAACCGTCACCAGATAAAACTCTAAATCGGAGTTATCAGGGGCATTGACGTAAGAATAGGCACGCTGGACGCGTTCGCCGTCGATCTCAAGGCCAAGCTTGGTGAATTGACCTGCAGTGAAAGGAAGAACCGGAGCTCGCACGGTCAAACTAAACAGGGCATCGGTCCAGTTCTGTACCTTCGTGACTTTGCCTGTTACCCAATCTGCCATGGTTTTCTCCTGTCTGCTTTGATTGCCTTATCTTCGTTCGTTGGACGAAAGATTTCCAGCCCATATGGGCTGGAAGGCTCTATTGATCAAATCAATTACAGGATGTGCGCCTGCACATCGGGATCTTTACGATCGAGGTAGTGAATCGACTGAATGCGGCGGATCGTACGTGATTTGCCGCGGATCAGCAGCGTTTCGGTGGTCGCGATATTACCTTTACGGCTAATCCCTTCCAGCAAATCGCCTTTGGTGATGCCGGTGGCGGAGAAAATGACGTTGTCGCTACGCGCCATTTCATCGAGGCGCAGCACTTTGCCCGCTTCAATGCCCATGGCGGCGCAACGAGCCAGTTCTTGTTCGCCAATGCGACGGTTCTCTTCGCTGTCGCCTTTGACGTCATGACGTGCCAGCAAACGGCCTTGCATGTCGCCGTCCAGCGCGCGGATGACGGCGGCAGAAACGACACCTTCAGGTGCGCCGCCAATGCCGTACAGCACGTCAACTTCACTGTCTGGCATGCATGTCAGAATGGAGGCAGCAACGTCACCGTCTGGAATAGCAAAGACGCGCACGCCCAATTTTTGCATTTCGGCGATCGTTTCATTATGGCGTGGCTTGGCCAGAATGGTGACGGTCAGTTCACTCAGCGGCTTATTGAGTGCAGCGGCAACGTTATGCAGGTTGGCTTCCAGCGACAGGTTCAGGTCGATAGACCCTTTTGCGCCTGGGCCGACAATCAGCTTCTCCATGTACATGTCTGGCGCGTTCAGGAAGCAACCTTTATCGCCAACAGCCAGTACGGCCAGCGCGTTTGCCTGACCCATTGCCGTCATGCGTGTGCCTTCGATAGGATCGACGGCGATGTCGACCGCATCACCAAGACCGGTCCCGACTTTCTCACCGATAAACAGCATCGGCGCTTCATCGATCTCGCCCTCGCCAATCACGATGGTGCCGTCAATGTTGACCTGGTTGAGCATAATACGCATGGCGTTTACCGCCGCGCCGTCAGCGGTATTTTTGTCGCCGCGGCCCAGCCATTTATAGCCAGCCAGCGCGGCCGCTTCGGTCACGCGTGAAAATTCAATGGCAAGTTCTCGTCTCATTGCAAACTCGTAGCTAAAAGGAATGGCGCGAAGTGTAGCACAGGGGAGGGGGCGAGATTATTGATGTGTGTGCGGGGTTGCCCCCGCACGAAGATATTGCCGGATAAGGCACAGTTGCCATCCGGCTATGACGTATTACTCGTCGTGATCTTCCCACGCCATGGCGCGTTTGACCGCTTTTTTCCAGCCGCTGTAACGGAAGTTACGTTCGGTGGTTTCGATACCTGGGCGGAATTCACGCTCGATGACCGCTTTTTCCTGCAGCTCATCCAGATTCTGCCAGAAGCCTACTGCCAGACCAGCCAGGTATGCCGCACCCAATGCGGTGACTTCGCGGACTTCCGGGCGCTCAACGCGCGTGCCGAGAATGTCGGACTGGAACTGCATCAGGAAGTTGTTGGCGACCGCACCGCCATCAACGCGCAGGGCGTGCAGGCGAATACCGGAGTCAGCCTGCATTGCTTCCAGAACATCACGAGTCTGATATGCAATAGACTCAAGCGTGGCACGGATGATGTGGTTGGAGTTTACCCCACGGGTCAGACCAAAGATGGCGCCGCGAGCATACGGGTCCCAGTATGGTGCGCCCAGGCCAGTAAATGCCGGAACGACGTATACGCCGTTGGTGTCTTTCACTTTGGTGGCGAAATATTCGGAGTCGAACGCATCGCTGATGAGTTTCATTTCATCACGCAGCCACTGGATAGATGCGCCAGCCATAAATACCGCACCTTCCAGCGCGTAGTTCACTTCCCCGGTCGGTCCGCAGGCGATGGTGGTCAGCAGTCCGTTTTCGGACTTAACGGCTTTCTCGCCGGTGTTCATCAGCATGAAGCAGCCGGTACCGTAAGTATTTTTCGCCATCCCTTCCTTCACGCACAGCTGGCCAAACAGCGCCGCCTGCTGGTCACCAGCGATACCGGAGATAGGAATACGAATGCCGCCTTTACCACCGATGTTGGTTTGGCCGTACACTTCAGAAGAACGACGTACTTCTGGCAGCATTGCACGCGGAATATCCAGCGCATCCAGCATCGTGTCATCCCAGTCCAGGGAGTGGATGTTGAACAGCATGGTACGCGAGGCGTTGGTGTAATCTGTGACGTGTACGCGCCCCTGCGTCATTTTCCAGATAAGCCAGGTGTCTACGGTACCAAACAGCAGTTCGCCGCGACGAGCGCGCTCACGCGAGCCTTCTACGTTGTCGAGGATCCACTTCACCTTGGTACCGGAGAAGTACGGGTCAATAACCAGACCGGTGTTGTTACGGATGTACTCTTCCATGCCGTCACGTTTGAGCTTTTCGCAGATATCCGCGGTACGACGGCACTGCCACACAATGGCGTTATAGATTGGTTTACCGGTTTCGCGTTCCCAGACGATGGTGGTTTCACGCTGGTTGGTAATACCGATCGCTGCAATTTCATCGGAACTGATATCGGCTTTCGCCAGAACTTCTACCAGCGTGGAGCTTTGGGTCGCCCAAATTTCCATTGGGTCATGTTCTACCCAACCGGCTTTCGGGTAGATTTGTTCGAATTCGCGCTGTGAAACGGCAACGATATTCGCATCGTGGTCCATTACGACCGCGCGGGAGCTGGTGGTGCCCTGGTCGAGCGCAACGATATATTTTTTTTCAGTCATAATTTTTTGTCCCGTAGTCACATTACTGCGAAGCTTTTTGTTGAGTGTTGGCCGCAACGTCTTTTTCTTCAATCGCGCAGACATCGCACGGTAAATGACGACCAATCAGTTTGCGATATGCCCATGCGCCCAAAATCGCGCCGGTAATCGGGCCAAACACCGGAACCAGGAAGTAAGGGATATCGCGACCACCCGTGAAGGCAATCTCACCCCATCCGGCCATCCAGGCGAAGAGTTTCGGTCCGAAGTCACGTGCCGGGTTCATCGCAAAACCTGTCAGCGGACCCATGGAAGCACCAATAACGGCAATCAACAAGCCGATCAGCAGTGGTGCCAGCGGACCACGAGGTACACCGTTACCATCGTCGGTCAGAGCCAGAATCAGCCCCATTAGAATAGCGGTAATGACCATTTCAACCGCGAAGGCCTGCACAAAATTGATATGCGGGTTCGGATAGGTGGAGAAAGTACCTGCCAGACCCAGGCTCTCGGTACTGCCGCGTACGATATGGTTGGTTTGTTCGAAATCGAGGAAAAGATTGTAATAAAGCCCGTAAACCAGTGCCGCTGCGCAAAAGGCGCCGGCAATTTGCGAAATAATAAAAGGAACAACTTTGCGTTTATCAAAACAGGCGAACAGCCAGAGTGCGATGGTTACCGCGGGATTCAGGTGTGCACCAGAAACGCCTGCGGTCAGATAGATAGCCATCGCTACCCCCAGACCCCAGATGATACTGATTTCCCACTGACCAAAAGTAGCCCCAGCCACTTTAAGTGCAGCGACACAGCCCACACCGAAGAAAATCAACAACCCGGTACCGAGGAATTCAGCAATGCACTGGCCTTTTAAGGTTGATGTTTGACTCATAATCGGATCCTGAAGAGAGTTTAATGTTTATTGTGTGCGAGAAGGTCACTGACATCCCCGGAGCCGGTAGGCACACTGTTAATTTATCGTTAACGCTCAAAAACGAGAAATATCGAAATTAAAATGTGTGTACTGCATCAACAAAATGAGCGTTTTCGCGCCATTGTGAGGTATTTGTTATACAAAAATAGTGTGAGCTGAATCATTTCACTGATCAATCTGTTAACACTTAAGAGTTATGACAGTAATGTCACCAGGAGAAAGACTAAAAGTGTTGCAAACCGCAATCTGCGCGGGATGCCGCTGGACAGGGATGACGCGGCTTCATACAATCGGTGTTAAGTAGAGTGCGCTCGTTTTTATTAAGGCGTCGCCGGTTATCGGGACGAGGATTTTTATCCATCAACGCCTTGCAATTCAGGAGAGGTATGACAATGTCATTAGAAGTGTTTGAGAAACTGGAAGCAAAAGTACAGCAGGCGATTGATACCATCACGCTGTTGCAGATGGAAATCGAAGAGCTGAAAGAAAAGAACAACTCACTGTCGCAGGAAGTTCAGACTGCACAGCAGCAGCGTGAAGAGCTGGAGCGTGAGAACAACAGCCTGAAAGAACAGCAGAGCGGCTGGCAGGATCGTCTGCATGCCCTGCTGGGTCGTATGGAAGAAGTCTAATCCTCGTCATATTTCACGTTATGGCGGCGTTGGCTGCGTGCATTCACCCCAGTCACATAGTGACCTATGCTCCTGGGGATTCACTTACTTGCCGCCTTGCCCTGACGTGAAATCTTTAGAAGATTTAGAGTGCGAGTTTGTAGGCCGGACAAGGCGCAAGCCGCCATCCGGCAATCAACGACAACGCATAAAAAAGGCACCTTACGGTGCCTTTTTCGCTTACTCGATATCGAGTGGGTCTTCGGAGAGGATTATCCCGGTGTTGTCGGCGTACAGGTGGTCGCCGGAGAAGAACGTTACGCCGCCAAAGTTGACGCGCACATCGCTTTCCCCGATACCTTCTCCTGAAGCACCTACCGGAATAGCGGCAATCGCCTGAATGCCGATGTCCAGCTCTCCCAGATCGTCTACCTGGCGGACTGAGCCGTAGATGACCAGACCTTCCCATTCATTCTGTACCGCCAGCCGTGCCAGTTCGGCATCGACCAGCGCACGACGAACAGAACCGCCGCCATCGACCAGCAGAACACGACCACGGCCATTTTGTTCGAGCAGATCGTACAGCAACCCGTTGTCCTCGAAACATTTTACCGTGATGATTTGTCCGCCAAACGACGCCCGTCCTCCAAAGTTAGAGAACAGCGGTTCCACGACGTTGACATCTTCCTGATAGATGTCACAAAGCTCGGATGTATCGTATTTCATAGGCTTAACGTTCAGTTGCTGCGAGAATTTTTAGTATATCGCGCTATGTGTACTGTTGGCAAAATCATCAATTGTTAATTGATATTTGTCAGTTAAAGAGACCACTGACTTAAGAAAATTCCAACGACAAACAGCAGGTTAGTTAACAATGCCGCTTTTACGGTGCGTTCCAGCATCGGACGCATTGCTGCCGGGTCCATCTCGCGCATTACATAGCGAGCCTGTTTGATCAGCAGCGGAGCGGCGAGGATAAACAGCCATCCCCACAGGCTTTGCAGTGAGAACAGGTTGAACAGTGCCAGACAGACCAGCGTGCCCATCAGCAGACAGGCGTGGTAGCGGCGGGCATTGACGGCGCCTAAACGCACGACCAGCGTGTTCTTGCCGTTCTCTCTGTCGCTGTTGATATCGCGCAGGTTGTTGACGTTGAGCACGGCGGTTGCCAGCAGGCCGCAGGCGGTGGCAGGCAGAATCAGCGCCGGAATCAACGTATGAGCCTGCAGATACCAGCTTCCCATCACACTGAGCCAGCCGAAAAATACCAGCACAGAAATATCGCCCAGGCCGATATATCCGTAAGGGCGATTACCCACGGTGTAGGTGATCGCGGCGATAATCGACAGACCGCCGAGCACCAGGAAACCGACAAAATCCGCCAGCGTGTGACAGGCTACAGCTACCAAGGCCAGCCCGGACAGACAGATCAGCACCACGGTGACGATCAGCGCGCGCTTCATCTGCTGTTGGGTGATAACCCCTTTTTGCATACCGCGCAGCGGTCCAATGCGGTCGGGCTTGTCGCTGCCTTTGACGGCATCGCCATAGTCGTTAGCGAGATTGGACAGAATTTGCAGCAGTCCCGCCGTAATCAATGCCAGCAGAGCAACCAGCGGATCGAAGTATCCTTGCCACCATGCTAATGCCGTACCGACGATGATCGCCGCGAAGGCGAGCGGTAAGGTCTTAGGTCGTAAACTTTCCAGCCAGGCTTGTGAGCGGCTAATTTGTTGTTGTTCAGTCATATTTAGCGCCAATAAAAATGGGGCTTTATCAGCCCCATCAACAGTGATGAAAATGCATTGAACGCGATTATAGGATAAAACGGCTCAGATCTTCATCTGCGACCAGCGCATCCAGATGTTTGCTCACATATTCGGCATCAATTGTGATGCTTTGGCCGTTCAAATCGCTCGCATCATAGGAAATATCTTCCATCAGACGTTCCAGAACGGTATGCAGACGACGTGCACCGATGTTTTCGGTGGTTTCGTTAACCTGCCAGGCCGCTTCGGCAATGCGCTTAATACCGGATTCAGTGAAGTTGATGTCCACACCTTCAGTCGCCATCAGCGCTTTGTACTGGACGGTGATGGAGGCATTCGGTTCGGTAAGGATACGCTCAAAATCGCTGGTGGTCAGCGCCTGCAGCTCGACACGAATCGGCAGACGACCCTGCAGTTCTGGGATCAGGTCGGACGGTTTGGCTACCTGGAATGCACCAGAAGCGATAAACAGAATGTGATCTGTTTTCACCATGCCGTGCTTGGTGGAGACAGTGCAGCCTTCAACCAGCGGCAGCAGGTCGCGCTGTACGCCTTCACGGGACACGTCCGGGCCGGAAGATTCGCCGCGCTTACAGATCTTGTCGATTTCGTCGATAAACACGATCCCGTGCTGCTCAACGGCGTCGATAGCTTCTTGTTTCAGCTCTTCCGGGTTCACCAGTTTGGCCGCTTCTTCTTCAATCAGCAGTTTCATCGCGTCTTTGATTTTCAGCTTACGCGGTTTTTGCTTCTGACCGCCCAGGTTCTGGAACATGGACTGCAGCTGGCTGGTCATCTCTTCCATTCCTGGAGGCGCCATAATTTCAACGCCCATCGGTGCGGCCGCGAGATCGATTTCGATCTCTTTATCATCCAGCTGGCCTTCACGCAGTTTTTTACGGAATGCCTGACGTGCTGCAGAAGGTTCCTGCGGCTGCTCTGACTGTCCCCAGTTATTTTTAGCCGGTGGGATCAGCACGTCGAGAATGCGCTCTTCCGCCATCTCTTCGGCACGGAAGCGGTTTTTCTCGATTGCCTGCACGCGGACCATTTTAATGGCAGCATCGGTCAGATCGCGGATGATGGAATCAACTTCTTTACCAACATAGCCGACTTCGGTGAATTTTGTTGCTTCGACTTTGATGAACGGCGCGTTGGCCAGTTTTGCCAGACGACGGGCAATTTCAGTTTTACCGACGCCGGTCGGGCCAATCATCAGAATGTTTTTCGGCGTGACTTCATGGCGCAACTCTTCGTTGAGCTGCATACGACGCCAGCGGTTACGCAGGGCGATCGCCACGGAACGCTTCGCGTTATCCTGGCCGATGATGTGTTTGTTCAGTTCGCTGACAATTTCGCGTGGGGTCATTTCAGACATGGGGGATCCTTACGCTTTGGAGTTCAATTCTTCGATGGTATGGAAGTGGTTGGTATAAATGCAGATATCCCCTGCAATATCCAACGCTTTTTCAGCAATCTCGCGTGCGCCAAGCTCGGTGTTTTCAAGCAGAGCGCGTGCAGCAGCCTGGGCGTAGGGACCGCCGGAGCCGATAGCAATCAGATCGTTTTCTGGCTGGATGACATCGCCGTTACCGGTGATGATGAGCGATGCAGTTTCATCTGCGACGGCCAGCAGCGCTTCGAGTTTGCGCAGCATACGGTCGGTACGCCAGTCTTTTGCCAGTTCAACGGCAGCTTTCACCAGGTGACCCTGGTGCATTTCCAGCTTGCGTTCAAACAGTTCAAACAGCGTGAATGCATCCGCAGTACCGCCCGCAAAGCCCGCGATGACTTTATCGTTGTACAGACGGCGGACTTTCTTCACGTTGCCTTTCATTACGGTGTTACCCAGTGTGGCCTGACCATCACCAGCGATTACCACATGGCCGTTACGGCGTACGCTTACTATTGTTGTCACGAGCAGACCCCTTGGTTACAAATGCAATGTACAGGCCCCGCACAGTGTACGGGGCGTAATGCAAGTATAGATGGGGGAGATTTTGGGGGTTTCAACCCCCAGTGGAGAGTCGAATGCAGTTTGTGTGACCAGCAACCTTCAGGCGGCTGATGGTGTTGTCGGCATTCTCTTTGCCTTTGACCGGACCAATGACCACACGATTCCAGCCGTTATTGGTGGTTATACGGGAGTTAAAGCCTTCAAAGGCCAGCTGTGCACGCACAGTTTCTGCCTGCTCAGCGCCTTTAAATGATCCGCACTGAACCATCCAGCGGCGTTCATCTTTTTTCTCAGCCGTCTGTTTTGGCGGCTGCGTTTCATTGGTTATTGGCGCGGCCGGCTGCGGTTTTGGCTGAGCAGCGGTGGTATGCGCTGGCGTTTGCAGCAGATCCTGATACGGCTGTTGCGCCGCCGGTTTTGGCTGCGCTTTCGGCTGCTGTACCGGCGCGGCTTGTGCTGTACGCGTTTGCTGCTGCTGATACGGCTGTTCTGTTGCCCGTGGACGCGGCTGCTGAGCCTGCTGCTGGGCATTGTTCCACTGCTGCTGTTGCACCTGACGCTGACGCTGCAGCGTTTGCTGGCGCTGTTCAGCCGTTTGCTCGTTCCACGGTACTTCGTTGAGCTGTGTCGGCTGTTGACGCATATCAGCCTGCATTTGCGCCAATAGCTGACGCTGCTCATTGGTTAGCTGATCGGCATTCAGCACCTCGCCGCCCGCAGACGGTTCGGTAGGCGCACGTACGCCAGGCTGACGGCTCTCCAGCTCTTTGATGTATCGCCAGCGCTCTTCCGGTTTTGGCGGAATGCCATTACCGGTGACTTTCTGGTTTTGCAGCGTTTCGGACTCTTCTTTCTTGTGATGCGTAATGAAGTACAGACCACCGATAAAGGTCACGAGTACGGCTGCAGCAATAGCAACCATTGCGGGCGATACCGCAGGCGTATTGCGTTGTTTTTTCCGTGATGTGCTCTTCTTGCGCCGCGAAGGTGCCGGTTGGCCGCGACGTACATAATCTCGTTGTGCCACTATCGTTTCGCTGTATTTATTCGTTCGTCAGCCCGCCATGTTACTTAAGCGGCGGGCCTTTGACCAGACAGGGGAGTCCGAAAGCACTTTACTTTACGTCAGTGCCCGGGTAGTACCCCGAATAATAAGCTCGCAGTCCAGTAAACGTGAGCCACTGCTGACGCTCTGCCCTTGTAATTGATCGAGCAGTAACAGCATAGCTTCACGTCCGATATCGAAACGCGGCTGTGCGACGGTTGTCAGGGGTGGATCACAAAATTCCGTGAGCGAAATGTTATCAAAGCCAATAATGGATAAATCATCAGGGACTTTCAGACCCTGGCGTTTGGCGTAAGAGAGTGCGCCCAGCGCCATGACGTCGCTGTGACAAAAGACCGCGGTAGGCGGCTGCGGTAGTTCAAGGAGCTGCTTCAGTGCATTGGCTCCCGCTTCATAGGTAAAGTCACCGCGCGCGATAAAATGCGGATCGACCGTAATTCCGCTGCGGCGTAACGCCTGAACGTAGCCTTGCAGACGGTAATGGCACAGCGGCATATCTTCGGGGCCGGCGATACAGCCAATGCGTTTATGCCCCAGTTCCAGCAGATAATTCATCGCGTTAAAGGCGGCGGTGAGGTTATCAATGTGTACGGTAGGGAGTTCCAGCTCTGGTGCGAACTCGTTCGACATGACCATCGGCGGTAAATTGCGCTGCTCTTCCACGCTGGCATCAAACGGCAGGCGCGAGCTGAGCAGTACCATGCCATCGATCTGCTTGGTGATAATGAGGTTAAGAAACGTCTTTTCCTGTTGGTTCTGGTGCGCGCAGTCGCCAATAAGCACCAGGTATCCCTGTTCTGCGGCAGTCACTTCAATGCCACGAATCACTTCGCTAAAAAACGGATCGCAGATATCCGGCACAATCACCAGAATGGTACGCGACTCATTACGCTTAACGTTACGTCCCATTGATTGGGGTAGATATCCCACTTCCAGCGCTGCCTGCTCAACCTTGTTACGGGTTGACTGCGAGACTTTGTCCGGGTTCATTAATGCGCGGGATACGGTTGCCGTTGAGACTTTCGCCTTCAGAGCAACATCTTTCATCGTAGCGGCGGCAACCTGCTTATTCGGTTTCACTCTTTCTCCTCGCCAGAGAGCTGCTGGCACAGACTCGTCCCTGGATAACCTTCATCTGAAACATTTTTATCAGATAGTGAATGGAAGCGGTTACAGAATTTTCATAAAAAGTGTGATGGATCTTTAATTTTACGATCCGCCTCGCATCGTGAGGGGTTATCCCTCGATGGGATCGACATCCAGCACCCATTTAACCTTGCGTGCATCGGGTAGCGTATTGATCAGTGCCAGCGTGCCGCTGACGATATGTTGCAGGCGAATTCGTGATGGATGTTGCAACAATATTTGCCAACGATAACGACCACCGCGTTTGGGCGCCAGTGCGGGAACCGGGCCGAGCACCCAGAGTTTGTCATCGGCCAACGGGCTGGCTTGCATGAGATTCCGTAGCTGCTGCAAGAACATTGGTGCATGCTGGTTGTTATGATCTTCTGCCCGCACGATCACATGGCTGGTCCACGGTGGAAGCTGGAGCGTTTGTCGCTCGGCCAGCGCCTGTTCGGCAAACGCGTCATAGCCTTTATACAGCAAGGTTTGCAGCAGCGGATGTTCAGGATGGTGCGTTTGCAGCACCACTTCGCCTTGCTTCCCGGCGCGTCCGGCACGGCCAGAGACCTGCGTATAGAGCTGGGCGAAGCGTTCTGCTGACCGGAAATCTGCGGAGAATAGCGCGCCGTCAACGTCCAGCAGCGCCACCAGAGTGACGTCCGGGAAGTGGTGGCCTTTGGCCAGCATTTGCGTGCCTATAAGTATTCGTGCGCCGCCGCGATGCACTTCCGCCAGATGCTGCTCCAGCGACCCTTTACGGCTGGTGGTGTCGCGATCTATACGTGAAATTGGCACACCGGGGAAAAAAGGTGCCAGAGCCTGCTCAAGCTGTTCGGTGCCGAGTCCTACCGGAACCATATGCGTCGAACCGCAGGAAGGGCACTGACGCGGTATTGGGCGCTGGCTGTCGCAGTGGTGGCAACGCAGGTGGTGCTGCGCCTGATGTAGCGTGTAGTAATGATCGCAACGCGGACATTCGGCAATCCAACCACAGTCGTGGCACAGCAGCGCAGGCGCAAAACCACGACGGTTCAAAAACAGGATCACCTGGTTATCCGCCTGCAGGTGCTGACGCATACGGGCGATCAGCGCAGGGGCTAGACCGGCCTGCACCTGCTGACCTTTGAGATCCAGCACGTGCTGAGTGGCTGGGCGCGCATTTCCGGCGCGGCGCGTCAGGCGCAGCATGCGGTATTTGTTCTGCCGCACGTTACACAGCGTTTCCAGTGCCGGAGTGGCTGAGCCGAGAATAATCGGGATTTGCTCGCTATGGGCGCGGTAAACCGCGAGGTCGCGCGCATGATAGCGCCAGCCTTCCTGCTGTTTATAAGAGCTGTCGTGCTCTTCGTCGATGACAATCACGCCGAGATTTTTAAACGGCGTAAACAGCGAAGAACGCGTGCCGATAACAATCGCCGCCTCGCCATTTTTTGCTTTCAGCCAGGCTGAAAGACGTTCACTGTCGTTTAAACCGGAGTGCAGGACTTCGACCGGCGCATTAAAACGTTCGCGAAAACGGGCAATAGTTTGCGGCGTCAGGCCAATCTCCGGCACCATCACCAGCGCCTGCTTGCCCTGGGCAAGGACGTTTTCCAGAACGCTGAGATAGACTTCTGTTTTGCCTGATCCCGTTACGCCCGCTAATAGCCAGGCGCTAAAACTTTCTGAGGCGCTGTGAATCGCCCCGACGGCGGTGGCCTGCTCGGTGTTCAGTCGCAGACGCTCACCGGAAACCGCGTAGTCCGTACGCCAGTCGCTAAAGCCTGGTGTTTCGCTCGCCAGATCGCACAGCCCTTTTTTCCGCAGTGCCTGTAATGCGGCATCATTAAATTCCAGTTCAGCCACCTGGTCGCGCCAGATTTTCCCCTGGCGTAGCGCAGCCAGCGCCTGTTGCTGCTTGGGAGAACGCTTTAGGCTGTTGAGGTCAATAATCTGGCCTTCTTCAGTGGCAAACCAGTACCACATGGGCGCGTTTGTCGCCGGGCGTCCCTGGCGCAGTAAAATTGGCAGAGCGTGAAACAGTACGTCACCGATGGGATGATGATAATAATCAGCCGCCCACAACAGCAGACGCCAGACAGAGGTCGAGTAGACCGGTTCGCTGTCCAGCACTTCTAGAACGGCTTTCAATTCGCTCCGCGGCAGTTCACTGTACTCGCTGACGGAAAGGACGATACCCACGCGCTCCTGCTGCTTGCCAAAGGGCACGCGTACACGACACCCGGCTTTGGCACTCAAGCCTTCCGGCAGGAGGTAGTCAAAGGTGCGAGGTAGCGGAACAGGTAAGGCAACGTGCGCAACGGGCATTGAATCATCCTGACTTGAAATCTGGCGGGTTAGTATACACATTAGTGGAGGGTAGAATGCGGATCAGTTTGCATGAGCAGGTTAATTTCTGTATGATTCGCCGCCTTTGATGCAAATTTGTATCACTGACCTATACTATTAACATCGCGTGGTGTCTGGCGTTAGGGCTGGAAGAGCGACGCGGCCTTAAACCGAGGTTTTCCCATGAAAAAAGATATTCACCCGAAATACGAAGAAATTACTGCAAACTGCTCTTGCGGTAACGTCATTAAAATCCGCTCTACTGTCGGTCACGATCTGAACCTCGACGTGTGCAGCAAGTGCCACCCGTTCTATACTGGCAAGCAGCGTGATGTTGCTACCGGTGGTCGTGTTGATCGCTTCAACAAGCGTTTCAGCATCCCAGGCAGCAAGTAAGTTTCAGCTGTCAGAAAAAAGCGCCTTATGGCGCTTTTTTTGTTTCTGCGTTTCAGAACTGAAATATATATTGATGCATTGAATAGTCTATTTAATTTAATAAATAAAACGCTGTTTTATTTTTTCGGTAAAATATTGAGACTGGTGATCTGCATCCTTTTTATCTTCTGTCTTTTGCCACTTTTACTAGTTCCTGGCAAAATGCCAAAGGTTTCTGCTTTCTTTCTAAAATACACTTTTGTGGAAATATAAAATTAATCTAAAAGCCTTTTTGTTTTCCCATTTTATGGACAAAACGAGATGGATAATTTCCGTTATTGAGTGTGAAGAGGGATTGTCATGAAATTTAAATCTGCGTTATTACTGATTCCATTATTCTCTGCGGCCGCACAAGCGGGTTATGTTGATTACCGGCATGAATATTATGACGATGGACGTAATTACGATCGTGTTTATATGTCTCACCGTTTTGCCACGGGTTTTGGTGTCGCAGTCGAAGCCATTTCTCGTTCCGAAAACACGCAGTCAAATGATGCGTGGAATAATATGGAAAGTAACGGTAACGAGTATACCGCAAGCTACCAGTTCACATGGCAGGGTCTTGTCTGGCAGCCCGGCATTGCGATAGAAACGGGCGATAATATCGCGATTTATAAGCCTTATATCCGCGTGCAGTACAACATCAACGACAACTGGTGGACCGCGTTCCGCTATCGTCAGGAGTACATGCGCAGAAACACTGACGGCAAAGATGACCGCATGGTCTATCGTCCGGAAGCCTGGCTTGGTTATAACGTCAATGACTGGATGTTTGAGCTAAATGGTATTTATAAAATTGCCGATAGCGAAGATTTATATAACAACCGGAAAGATGATTATGAATATAACTTCCGCGTGGCGTATAAACTAGGCTCATGGGTTCCATTTGTTGAAGTTGGCAACGTTTCCTCGGGTTATAACACTACCACCACAGACGATCGTCAGACCCGTTATCGTGTCGGTCTTGGTTATAACTTCTAATCGGTAATAGTTTTCGTATTGGCTGATTACGTCGATAAGCATAGTTTGTGTGAATAATATGTCTAAGGAGTTGACATCATGTCTAATGATGGAACTATTATTGGAAATAATGAAACCACTGCCGTCAGGCCTTTCGGAATTAGAGATAAAATCGGTTATTTATGTGGTGACCTCGGAACCTGTTTTATTCTTGGCTTAGTTAATAGTTTTTTAATGATTTATTACACTAACGTCCTCGGTATTTCCGGCGTTATTGTTGGCTCACTCTATTTTGTGACCAAACTCTTTGATGCGTTCGTTGATGTTGGTGTAGGGCGCTTATGCGATACCTCTAAACTGACGGTACATGGACGTTTCAACCCGTGGGTGCGTCGCATGAAGTATCCATTTTGCATCATTGCGGTTGTCCTGTTCCTGCCGTTTGTGAATGATTTTTCTTATACGGCGAAAATCATCTACATCTGTTGCTCCTATTTCATTTACGGTTCGCTGTTATCGACCGTGAGTATTCCGTACGGTGCTATGTCTGCGGCGATTAGCTCGAATCCGGATGATCGTGTATCGCTTTCAACCTGGCGTAGCGTTGGGTCAGCAATTGGCGGTGGGGCAACTGGCTTTTTCATTCCGATCCTGATGTACACCACCCTGGTGGACGGAAGCCAGGTGATTTCCGGGCAACACTTCTTCTGGATTTCCATTGGTTGCGCAGTGCTGGGCTTGATCTTTTTATCCTTGACCTGTCATTTAACGACGGAGCGCGTGCGCGTGGAGAGAAAAGAGAGCATGCCCGTTTCGGTGTTGCTGAAGGGACTGGCACGCAATAAGGCGCTGATTGTTTTAGTGGTTGTGGATTTGCTGATTGTAATTAATCAGGGGTTGTCCGGTACCAACATGACTTACCTGTTTAATGACTATTTCCACAATAAAGAGGCGATGTCAGTCGCGTTGCTGTTTACCTTTGGTTCCCTGGTTTTGCTGGCGCCATCGGCATCCTGGCTCACGAAGCGGTTTGGTAAAAAAGAAGCCAGCGTAGGCGCGTTGCTTTTTGCCGTGGTCATGTATGTGATTATGTACTTTGTCCACATTACGGATGCAAAGGTCTATCTGGTTTTCTTGTTCCTGGCGACGCTGGGTGCAGGGTTATTCAACCTGATGATTTGGGCGTTTATGACTGATGTTTGTGACTACCATCAGTATGTCACTGGCGATCGCGAGGATGGCACGGTTTATGGTGTGAACTTCTTTGCGCGCAAGGTTGGTCAGGCATGCGCAGGGGCGATTGGTGGCTTTATGTTGGCTATCATTGGCTATCAATCATCGTCAACAGGTGGTGCAGTGCAAACCAGCATTGTGCAGGAAAATATTTATACGATGGCGAATCTCTTGCCGGCGCTATGCCTGTTTTTGGCGGCGGTCATTCTGATTTATTTCTATCCATTGAACCGTACGGAAACGCTCAAAATGGAAGAAACATTGAATAAACTCAATGGTATTAGTAAGTAACACAGTGAGAAAAGGCGGGAGCATTCCCGCCTCTACACATCCATTGCTGTTCTAACTATCAGTATTCCCACGTTTCCGGGTTGATACCCAGTTCACGCATGATTACCTTTGCTTCTTCCGGGATTTCATCACTGCGTTCTTTACGCAGGTCGTCATCGTTGGGTAAGGGTTGCCCAGTAAAAGCATGCAGAAACGCTTCACACAGCAGTTCACTGTTGGTGGCGTGGCGCAGGTTGTTCACCTGACGACGCGTGCGTTCATCGGTAAGGATTTTTAACACCTTCAGAGGAATGGAAACCGTAATTTTTTTGACTTGCTCACTCTTCTTACCGTGCTCAGCGTATGGGCTGATATATTCGCCGCTCCATTCAGCCATGAGATACCTAATCCTCTTCGTCATTAATATTGAGGCCAGAACCTGAGCCCGGACCATAATTGCGCGTAGTTTATCGTAGTGGCGTGGCCCTGACACGAAGTAAGCCGACGCAGATGTACGCTAATGCATATAATTTTAACGGCTATTTCTAGTTTGCTCAATCTATACGCAAAGAAGTTTAGATGTCCAGATGTATTGACGGCTATCGTAACTATGATTACTCTGGTGTCTGACTTTTCACCGACTCAGCCAGGATCTCCTCAATATGACGCGTAAACAGGCCACCATCGCAGTGCGTAGCGGGTTAAATGACGACGAACAGTACGGTTGCGTTGTCCCGCCGATTCACCTCTCCAGCACCTATAACTTTACCGGATTTAATGAACCTCGCGCCCATGACTATTCGCGTCGCGGCAACCCAACGCGCGATGTTGTTCAGCGTGCGCTGGCGGAACTGGAAGGCGGTGCTGGTGCTGTGCTGACCAATACTGGTATGTCGGCGATTCATCTGGTGACCACGGTCTTCCTCAAGCCAGGCGATCTGCTGGTCGCACCGCATGACTGCTACGGCGGGAGCTATCGACTGTTTGACAGTCTGGCAAAACGTGGCTGTTACCGCGTCCTGTTTGTCGATCAAGGAGATGAGCAGGCATTGCAGGCCGCATTGGCGGAAAAACCGAAGCTGGTGCTGGTAGAAAGCCCAAGCAACCCGCTGCTGCGCGTGGTGGATATTGCGAAAATCTGCCAGCTGGCGCGTGAAGCTGGCGCGGTCAGCGTGGTCGACAACACTTTTTTAAGCCCGGCACTGCAAAATCCACTGGCATTGGGCGCCGATCTGGTGTTGCATTCATGCACGAAATATTTAAACGGTCACTCAGACGTGGTGGCTGGTGTTGTGATAGCGAAAGATCCGGAAACGGTCACTGAACTGGCATGGTGGGCGAATAATATTGGTGTGACCGGCGGCGCGTTTGATAGTTATCTGCTGTTGCGCGGCCTGCGTACTCTGTCTCCTCGAATGGAGGTGGCGCAACGTAATGCTCAGGCGATAGTCGATTATCTGCAAACTCAGCCGCTGGTGAAAAAATTGTATCACCCGTCATTGCCGGATAATCAGGGCCATGAGATTGCTGCGCGTCAGCAAAAAGGCTTTGGCGCGATGTTAAGTTTTGAACTGGATGGCGATGAGCAAACGCTGCGCCGTTTCCTCGGCGGGTTGTCATTGTTTACGCTGGCGGAATCGTTAGGGGGCGTTGAAAGTCTGATCTCCCACGCCGCAACCATGACACACGCGGGCATGGCACCAGAAGCGCGTGCTGCTGCCGGGATTTCCGAAACGCTGCTGCGTATCTCCACCGGAATTGAAGATGGCGAAGATTTAATTGCCGACCTGGAAAATGGCTTCCGGGCTGCAAACAAGGGGTAAACATGAGTGTGATTGCGCAGGCAGGGGCGAAGGGTCGTCAACTGCACAAATTTGGTGGTAGTAGTCTGGCAGACGTGAAATGTTATCTGCGTGTCGCAGGCATTATGGCGGATTACTCGCAGCCTGATGACATGATGGTTGTTTCAGCCGCAGGCAGTACCACTAACCAGTTGATTAGCTGGCTGAAATTAAGCCAGACCGATCGCCTTTCTGCGCATCAGGTTCAACAGGCGTTACGTCGCTATCAAAGTGAGCTTATCAGCGGTTTGTTACCTCCTGAGGTAGCGGATGGACTGATTGGCGCGTTTATTCACGATCTGGAGCGTCTGGCCGGATTACTCGACAGCGGTGTGAACGATGCCGTCTATGCTGAGGTTGTTGGGCATGGTGAGGTATGGTCCGCGCGTTTGATGTCTGCGGTCCTTAACCAACAGGGGCTGGAGTCAGCCTGGCTGGATGCGCGCGATTTTTTACGTGCTGAACGCGGTGCCCAGCCGCAGGTAGATGAAGGTCTTTCTTACCCGCTGCTACAGCAACTGCTGGCGCAGCATCCGGGTAAACGGCTGGTGGTTACCGGCTTTATTAGCCGCAGCAATTCCGGTGAAACGGTCCTGCTGGGGCGTAACGGCTCCGACTACTCGGCGACGCAGGTTGGCGCGCTGGCGGGCGTTTCTCGCGTAACTATCTGGAGCGATGTCGCCGGGGTTTACAGTGCGGATCCGCGTAAAGTAAAAGACGCCTGTTTGCTGCCGCTGCTGCGTCTGGATGAAGCCAGCGAACTGGCACGTCTGGCGGCACCGGTTCTCCATGCCCGTACCTTACAGCCGGTTTCCGGTAGCGATATCGATCTCCAGCTGCGTTGTAGCTATACGCCGGAGCAGGGTTCAACGCGCATTGAACGCGTACTGGCCTCCGGTACCGGGGCGCGTATTGTGACCAGTCATGATGACGTCTGCCTGATTGAGTTTTTGGTTCCGACTGGCCAGGACTTTAAGCTGGCTTATAAAGAGATTGATCAGGTTTTAAAACGTACCCAGGTGCGTCCGCTGGCAGTGGGTGTGCATCCTGACCGCCAACTGCTGCAATTTTGCTATACCTCCGAAGTCGCTGACGGCGCACTGAAAATTCTTGATGAAGCTGGTCTGCCAGGCGAGCTGCGTCTGCGCCAGGGGCTGGCGCTGGTGGCGATGGTCGGGGCGGGCGTCACCCGTAATCCGCTGCATTGCCACCGTTTCTGGCAACAGTTGAAAGGTCAGCCGGTTGAATTCACCTGGCAATCGGAAGAGGGTATCAGCCTGGTCGCGGTACTGCGTACTGGGCCAACAGAGAGCCTGATTCAGGGTCTGCATCAGTCAATTTTCCGTGCGGAAAAACGCATTGGTCTGGTGTTGTTCGGCAAAGGCAACATTGGTTCGCGCTGGCTGGAGCTGTTCGCTCGCGAGCAGAGCACGCTCTCGGCGCGCACCGGATTAGAGTTTGTGCTGGCGGGTGTGGTTGATAGCCGTCGTAGTCTGCTGAATTACGAAGGGCTGGATGCCAGCCGCGCGTTAGCTTTCTTTGATGACGAGGCAGTAGAGCAGGATGAAGAGTCTCTATTCCTGTGGATGCGTGCTCACCCGTATGATGATTTAGTGGTGCTGGACGTTACTGCCAGCGAGCAACTGGCGGATCAGTATCTGGATTTTGCCAGCCATGGTTTCCACGTTATCAGCGCCAACAAACTGGCGGGGGCGAGCAGCAGTCATAATTATCGCCAAATTCATGACGCTTTTGAAAAAACCGGTCGCCACTGGTTGTATAACGCCACCGTGGGTGCAGGCTTGCCGATCAACCATACCGTGCGCGATCTGATTGATAGCGGAGATACCATTCTGTCGATCAGCGGGATCTTCTCAGGCACGTTGTCGTGGTTGTTCCTGCAATTTGATGGTACGGTCCCGTTCACCGATCTGGTGGATCAGGCGTGGCAACAGGGTCTGACTGAACCCGATCCGCGCGTAGATCTTTCTGGCAAAGATGTGATGCGTAAGCTGGTGATTCTGGCGCGTGAAGCAGGTTACGACATCGAACCGGACCAGGTTCGCGTGGAATCGCTGGTGCCTGCGCACTGTGAAGAAGGCTCTATTGACCATTTCTTTGAGAATGGTGATGAGCTGAACGAACAGATGGTGCAGCGTCTGGAAGCGGCGCGTGAAATGGGGCTGGTGCTACGCTATGTGGCGCGTTTTGATGCTAACGGTAAAGCGCGCGTTGGTGTTGAAGCGGTTCGTCCTGAACACCCGCTGGCGGCGCTGTTGCCGTGCGATAACGTATTTGCCATTGAAAGCCGCTGGTATCGCGATAACCCGCTGGTGATCCGTGGACCGGGCGCAGGTCGTGACGTCACCGCCGGCGCTATTCAGTCAGACATCAACCGTCTGGCGCAACTGCTGTAGTTTTTGTTGCCGGATGATCCGGCCGACGGTTCGTTTGTGACCCTGGCCGGATAAAATACGTCAACAGCCTTCTGCATAATCACTTCAACTCTCATCCTGGGTTAAACCTACCCGTATTGCGTCTTACCCGCGCTCTGGCCAGAGGCGAGGCTGTCACCGCTCTCGTTAACGGCTTGCAGACGGCCATGACGCAATCCCCCATCATTTCAGGCTGATGTGAATTTTTTTCACGTTGGCTGAGTATTCCTCACCTTTAACGATGATTTTTGTGTTGACGCCAGCGTGCTTTTCCGTCATTTTTACATCTAGACGTCTAAACGTATAGCAGTTCACAACACAACATATAACGACAAAAGATTGATGAGGTAAGGTATGAGCTTTTTTCACGCCAACCAGCGGGAAGCCCTGAATCAGAGCCTGGCGGAAGTGCAGGGTCAGATTAACGTTTCGTTTGAGTTTTTCCCGCCGCGCACCAGTGAAATGGAGCAAACCCTGTGGAACTCCATCGATCGCCTGAGCAGCCTGAAGCCGAAGTTTGTTTCAGTCACCTACGGTGCAAACTCTGGTGAGCGCGACCGCACGCACAGCATTATTAAAGGTATTAAGGATCGCACGGGTCTTGAAGCGGCTCCGCACCTGACCTGTATTGATGCAACCCGCGATGAGCTGCGGACCATTGCTCAGGACTACTGGAATAACGGTATTCGTCATATTGTTGCTCTGCGCGGTGACTTGCCGCCGGGAAGCGGTAAACCGGATATGTATGCCTCTGACCTGGTGACTCTGCTGAAAGACGTTGCGGATTTTGATATCTCCGTTGCGGCTTATCCGGAAGTACACCCGGAAGCGAAGAGCGCTCAGGCCGATCTGCTGAACCTGAAGCGGAAGGTAGATGCCGGTGCAAACCGCGCGATCACCCAGTTTTTCTTCGATGTAGAAAGCTATCTGCGTTTTCGTGATCGCTGCGTGTCTGCGGGTATCGATGTGGAAATTATTCCGGGCATCTTGCCGGTATCTAACTTTAAACAGGCGAAAAAATTTGCCGATATGACCAATGTTCGTATCCCTTCCTGGATGTCGACCATGTTTGATGGTCTGGATGATGATGCCGAAACCCGTAAGCTGGTGGGTGCAAACATCGCCATGGACATGGTGAAAATCCTCAGTCGCGAAGGGGTGAAAGATTTTCACTTCTATACGCTCAACCGCGCCGAGATGAGCTACGCTATTTGTCACACACTGGGTGTAAGACCGAATTAAACAGATGCCCCAGCCCTCTACGGAGGGCTTTTTTTTGATCATTTTGATCTACATCTCTGTAACTTAAAATATAAAAGGAATTAGCTATCGAATCTGTGGGTTATTTCGACTATATCTTATCTCTGGTGGTGTATATCGTAGTCAGAACACTGTAAAGGGAGCATATAGATGAGCATGTCCGACGATAGCCAGAACGCATCAACTGCCGGTAAGTGTCCTTTTCATCAGGGCGGTCACGATCAGAGCGCGGGAGCAGGAACGAATAACCGCGACTGGTGGCCTAACCAACTCCGCGTTGATCTTTTAAACCAACATTCCAATCGTTCGAACCCGCTGGGTGAGGACTTCGACTACCGTAAAGAGTTTAGCAAACTCGACTATTCTGCCCTGAAAGGGGATCTCAGAGCCCTTCTGTCCGAATCTCAACCGTGGTGGCCCGCTGACTGGGGAACCTATGCCGGATTATTTATCCGCATGGCATGGCACGGTGCAGGGACCTATCGTTCCATCGATGGACGCGGTGGCGCGGGTCGCGGACAGCAGCGTTTTGCACCACTGAACTCCTGGCCGGACAACGTCAGCCTGGATAAAGCGCGTCGTCTGCTGTGGCCAATCAAGCAGAAATATGGTCAAAAAATTTCCTGGGCCGACCTGTTTATCCTTGCGGGCAACGTGGCGCTGGAAAACTCCGGCTTCCGTACCTTCGGCTTTGGTGCCGGTCGTGAAGATGTCTGGGAACCGGATCTCGACGTAAACTGGGGTGATGAAAAAGCCTGGCTGACCCACCGTCATCCGGAAGAGCTGGCGAAAGCGCCGCTGGGCGCGACCGAAATGGGTCTTATCTATGTAAACCCAGAAGGGCCGGATCATAGCGGCGAACCGCTCTCAGCGGCAGCGGCGATTCGCGCGACCTTCGGTAACATGGGCATGAACGACGAAGAAACCGTGGCGCTGATTGGCGGCGGTCATACGTTGGGCAAAACCCACGGCGCAGCACCGGCTTCGCACGTTGGGGCCGATCCAGAATCCGCGCCGATTGAAGCGCAGGGCCTGGGCTGGGCCAGCAGCTACGGCAGCGGCGCGGGTGCAGACGCAATTACTTCCGGTCTGGAAGTTGTGTGGACGCAGACGCCGACCCAATGGAGCAACTATTTCTTCGAGAACCTGTTCAAATACGAGTGGGTACAAACTCGCAGTCCGGCAGGCGCGATTCAGTTTGAAGCCGTTGACGCACCAGAAATTATTCCCGATCCGTTTGATCCATCGAAAAAACGTAAGCCGACGATGCTGGTTACCGACCTGACGCTGCGTTTTGATCCTGAGTTCGAAAAGATCTCCCGCCGTTTCCTGAACGATCCGCAGGCGTTTAACGAAGCGTTTGCCCGTGCATGGTTTAAGCTGACGCACCGTGATATGGGGCCAAAATCGCGCTACATCGGACCGGAAGTACCAAAAGAAGATCTGATTTGGCAAGACCCGCTGCCGCATGCGTTCTTCAACCCAAGCGAAGAAGATATTCTGAAGCTGAAGGCGACCATCGCCGCTTCCGGGTTGTCCGTGGGCGAACTGGTATCGGTAGCGTGGGCTTCCGCATCAACTTTCCGCGGTGGGGATAAACGTGGCGGCGCTAACGGTGCGCGTCTGGCGCTGGACCCACAGCGTGGCTGGGATGTGAATGCTACCGCGGCACGCGTACTGCCTGTGCTGGAAGGCATTTATAAGTCAGCCCATACCGCTTCGTTAGCCGATATTATCGTGCTGGCCGGGGTTGTTGGTATAGAGCAGGCGGCTAGCGCTGCGGGTGTCAGCATTAAGGTACCTTTTGCACCGGGCCGCGTGGATGCGCGCCAGGATCAAACGGATATTGAGATGTTCGAATTGCTCGAGCCGATTGCCGATGGTTTCCGTAACTACCGCTCTCGTCCAGACGTGTCGACCACCGAGTCGCTGCTGATTGATAAAGCACAGCAGCTGACGCTGACCGCACCGGAAATGACCGTGCTGGTGGGCGGTATGCGTGTACTGGGCACCAACTTCGACGGTAGCCAGCACGGCGTCTTTACCGATCGTCCAGGCGTACTCAGCACTGACTTCTTCGTCAATCTGCTGGATATGCGTCATGAGTGGAAGGCGGTTGATGAGTCAAAAGAGCTGTTCGAAGGTCGTGACCGTCTGAGCGGCGAAGTAAAATACACGGCAACCCGCGCCGATCTGGTGTTCGGTTCTAACTCCGTACTGCGCGCAGTGGCTGAAGTTTATGCCTGCAGCGATGCTCACGAGAAGTTTGTGAGAGATTTCGTTTCCGCATGGGTGAAAGTAATGAACCTGGATCGTTTCGATCTGCTGTAACAGCTAATGCCGGATGTCGCTTGCGCGGATCCGGCATGGTATGAATAAAAAAATCCCCGCTTTTGCGGGGATTTTCTATTTGCAGGTTATTCCCACTCTTGCAGGTAACGTTGACCGTACTGATCAGCCACCAGCAGGGCGGCATACACCTGGTCCGGCGTCGCGCCGCCAGGCATGTTGTGGATGGTTTCGCCTTCGGCACAGGCTGCCTCAGCCACAATGCGCATTTTCGCTGGGATATCCTGTTTGATATCCAGTTGCGCCAGGGTAATCGGTAGGCCAACGGAATGGCACAGTGCTGCAACGGTTTCAATTTCATCGACCGGCGCGTTTTCCAGCACCAGCTGCGTCAGCGTACCGAAAGCCACTTTCTCGCCGTGATAGTAGTGATGCGCATCCGGGATTGCAGTCAGACCGTTATGAATGGCGTGAGCCGCTGCCAGACCACCGCTTTCAAAACCGACGCCACTCAGATAGGTGTTGGCTTCAATAACACGTTCCAGTGCCGGTGTAACCACGTGCTGCTCGGCTGCCAGCATCGCTTTTTCACCTTCTTCGATTAGCGTATTAAAGCACAGCTCTGCCAGCGCCAGCGCCGCCTGAGTACATTGACCGCCCGCCATGGTGGTTGCGCCGCTACGTGAACAGGCACGGGCTTCGAACCAGGTCGCCAGCGCATCGCCAATACCCGCAGCTAACAGACGTGCCGGTGCGCCCGCGACAAT
Source organism: Citrobacter sp. Cpo089 (assembly GCF_030332695.1). Classification (NCBI taxonomy): domain Bacteria; kingdom Pseudomonadati; phylum Pseudomonadota; class Gammaproteobacteria; order Enterobacterales; family Enterobacteriaceae; genus Citrobacter; species Citrobacter sp. Cpo089. The sequence goes on from NZ_JAOWHJ010000050.1 coordinate 99,498, forward strand.
TTTGGTATCCACAATGACCCTGTCCGGGTTGTTGGGCAGCAGCAGATAGCGATCGAATTCACCGGCATCGGTGTAAATGACGGACAGCGCGCTGCACGGCGCATCGGTAGAGGCGATGGTTGGGGCAATGGCGACAGGCACGCCCATAAAGTGCGCCAGCGCTTTGGCGGTATCCAGCGTTTTACCGCCGCCAATACCAAGTACTGCGCCACACTGCGCTTTTTCTGCCACGCCGCGCAGACGGTCGATTTCGTTTTGTGAACATTCGCCGCCAAACGGTGCAATTTCCAGCGCCAGTCCGGCATCCTGGAAGCTTTTTTCCAGTGCGCCCTGGGCAAAACCTAAGACAAACTTGTCCCCAACGACCAGCCAGCGTTCTGCCAGTGGTTTGAGGTAGCTGCCAAGACGGGTAATAACATCGGCACCCTGGATGTACTTACCAGGTGATTGAATAATGCGATCCATACTTTATTTCCCTCACAGGTTGATGTGACCAAATGCGTTGTTCCAGTCCTGCTCAAACTTCTCTATTGCTGACTCTACCGCAGGGGTATTGAGCATTTGTTGCGCGACGTCTAATGGCAGGGTGATAGCTTCACATCCTGCCAGTAAGCAATCCAGCGCCTGACGCGGGGTTTTAAAGCTGGCTGCCAGTACCATGCTGTTTGGCGCATGCAGTTCCAGTAACGTTTGCAGTTCCTGTACAGTGCGAATTCCGTCGCCGCCCTGCGCGTCGATACGGTTAACGTAAGGTGCGATATATTTAGCTCCCGCCAGCGCAGCCAGTAGCCCCTGAGAAGCACTGTAAACCGCGGTTCCTAGCGTGGTGATGCCCTCTTTTTTCAGCATCTTAATCGCGGCCAGACCTTCGGATGTCACCGGGATTTTCACTACCAGACCGGGCACCGCGTTGCTCAGGCGTTTGGCCTCTTCCACCATGCCCTGCGCGTCTCGGCTCATGGTTTGGGCAAACAAAATACCCTCTTCGCCGATGGCGTTTTGCAGGCGTGGCAGTACATCCCAGATGGATTCTTTGCTTGCCGCTACAATGCTTGGGTTGGTGGTGACACCCGCGATAGGGAAGATGCGTGCCAGACGTTCAACTTCCGCGACGTTGGCGGTATCAAGGTAAAGTTCCATATAAAACACCCTCTTTGTTTTCTATTAGCAGCCCGTTGCCGGGATGCTTTGCTGTAAACAGGATAAGAGTGTTTGGTTAAGCTCCGCTATCTGACAAATTTGCCAAAAGCTGGATAAATGTAATGTATAAATAAAAATGAGAGATACTTCACATATCAGTTTTAGGTGAGTTTATTCTGGTAATGTGGGGAATAGATTTCTATTTGTATATTACAAAAATCCAGTGAATGTTGTTTTTGTCTTCTTTATTGCTGGCGGATATCTTTCTCCGTCAATTGGCTGTGGTACTGCCGACGGTATTCTGATGGCGAACGTTCGGTATTTTTGCGAAACAGGCGGCAGAAGTAGTTGCTGTCAACAAACCCACAAATGTGCGCCACCTCTTTAATCTTCAATTCGTAACCCTTCAACAGCGTTTTTGCGTGCTCCAGTCGCGTGTGGTTCAGGTATTCGTTAAAACCGATAGCGCCCGTTTTTTGAAAAAGGTGGGAAAGATAATTGGGTGAGATGTAGAACGCCTGCGCGACGGATTCTCGGGTGAGTGGTGAAGCGTAGCGTTCGTCAATATAGTTGCGAATGGCTTCGAAAAGCGCCTGACTGCGTGATGCGGTTTGGATCTGGCTGCCGAGCAAATCGCGGCAGTGGCTCAGCAAGCTCGCAACGATTAGCCTGGCGGTTTGCTGCTCCTGCGGCTGCATCTGCATTTCATTGAGCGTTTGCAGCAGGAATGAGCCAATACGCGGTCCACGCCGCGCGACGTGCTGACGGGTAAGGTTTTGATATTGCTTACCGTCCCACTGCACGATGCTAAAACCCAGTTGCTGTTTGCCAAATAAGATACTGAGCGTGGTCACCGGTGTGAGCCACTGTGGAAAGTTCCAGCCACCAGCCGGAACGAACAAGGCATCGTAAGGCTGTAACGTCGCGGATGCGCCAGCAACACCGTTATCGGTGAATTCACCTTCCAGCACAATCTCCAGGCGGGGAAAATCGACCTGATACGCCAGTTCCGGCGTTGAGCTACTGGTGCTGGCAAAGTAAATCTGGCGCAGCGGCGTGGGGCCGTTGATCAGGCGAGAGAGCAGGTGGCTGATGTCATGATACATGTTAATCCCTTGCAGGCAGCAGACAGGGAAACAGTAACGTTGAAAACAATCGCCCTCAAGTGATTATTGCCGGATGGCGGCTAATGCCTTATCCGGCCTACAAGTCTTTGCGAGCTGTAGGCCGGATAAGCGTAGCGCATCCGGCAGACTGTTACTGATTACCGATTTGATCGCCGTAAGGCAGGGTATCGTAATCAATCAGGGCATTCTTTTTGTACGGGTTGCCAATCCAGCGGGTCGTCTCTTTGAACTGCGGGCTGGTAATGGCACGAGTTGGATCGAAACCATCATAGGTGAAGCCCGCTAAATCAGACCAGGTGTGGATAAGCTCTGAGCTGCTGTATTTACGATTCACATCCTGTGAGAAGTCACGCGGGTGTGCAGCCTGCCATTTTTCCGAGGTCCACAGCAGGAACGGCACCGTATACATATGACGCGTTGGGTTGTCTTCATTACGACCCTGCGTTTTATGCGGCGGCGTATCGTATACCTCTTCTCCATGATCGGAGAAGTACAGCAGGAAGCCGTTCGGATCGGTCGCTTTATAGTCTTTGATCAGACTGGCAATGATATGGTCATTGTAAACATTCGCGCTGTCGTAATCGTTGTAAGCTTCCAGCTCATCGTCACTCAGGCCAGCGGGCACATTGTCGATATTATTGTCGAACTTACCCTGACCATCCGGATAGCGGAATTTGTACTTAATATGCGTTCCCAGCAGGTGCACGATGATGAACTTTTTCGGTGCAGGGTCAGCCAGTACTTCTTTAAACGGTGCCAGCACGTTGCTGTCATATTCGCGTGCACTTTGTGTACGCTGCTGGTTCATATAGAACTGTTTATCCGTCTGTTTAGAGAACACTGTCAGCATGGTGTTGCGGGCAGTCATCGTCTGCTGATTGGTGATCCAGAAGGTTTTATAACCTGCCTGTTTCATCATGTTCATCAGGGACGGCTGCGTCAGATACAGATCCGGGTTCTTCTCGTTAGCGAAGGTCAGCGCCTGCTGCAGGATTTCAATGGTGTACGGACGGGAGGTCACGACATTATTGAACACGGTGAAGTTAGGATCGGATTTATGCAGCGCATCCAGTTCCGGCGTTGTTTCGCGTGGGTAACCGTACAGGCTCATGCGGCCACGTTGCGTTGATTCGCCAATCACCAGTACCAGCGTACGCGGTGCATCACCTGAGCTGTCTTTAAAGTTGGCCAACGGCGGTAGGGCATTGTTCTCATTCAGCAGGCTGTTCAGCGCGGTCAACTGCTGACGATACTGATAATAACCGGAGATGAATTGCCATGGCGCAGCTGGTTCCATGCGTGAGGCGAGACCATTCAACGTTTTTTCAAATGGTTTATGTTTGATAAACGTGTTCACCGTCATCGGATGCAGAATCAAACCGTATAACAGTGCAAACGACACCAGATAGCGCCAGGGTGATGGAATATGCACAGGACGCAGACGTGTCCATAGCAGAATTGCCGCAGCTGTATAGGCCAGCGCAATTAAGACAATCTTCAGACTGAAATATTGGCTCAGATATTCGCTGGCTTCGTTCGCATTGGTTTCAAACATTACGTACAGAACGCTTTGCGAGAACTCTTGTCCGTAAATGACGTAATAGCTTAGAGCAGCCAGCGAGGCCGCCCATAGCATTACGCCAATGACGGCAGCAATAACGCGGATACGGTTTGGAAATAAGAATACCGGAATCAACCACAGCGAACTGAACAGTAAGGAGTCGCGTAAACCATTAGTTCCGCTATAGCCGGATAAGAGAATAACGACCTGGAGTAAACTGGAAAAAAAACAAAAATAGAGGAGCGCCCAACCCAGGGCTTTCCAGCTAAATTTAGGTTTAGACTGGGGGTGTAAGGATTGCATAATGTAAGCCTGTCTTTAATTGTAGCGCCAAGAGTAGCACTTAAACATTAAGAGGAACTGAAGCATCACGATCTTAGGATCGTGTTTTGCCATCTATATATTCATTTAGTGAATATATTCGAGGGGGAATATATTGAAAATGAAGTGGTTGTAACAGCGGTTTTTGCCGTCGCCTCCGAATAATAGCACGAAGGCGACGGGGGAGGGATGTTAGCCTGTATTACGCATACCAGCGGCGACACCAGCGATTGTGACCATCAATGCTTGTTCCACGCGAGGGTCCGGTGCATTGCCTTGCTCTTCCGCCAGGCGTGAGCGGTGTAACAGCTCTGCCTGTAATACGTTCAGCGGGTCAGTATAAATATTTCTTAACTGAATGGACTCGGCAATCCACGGCAGGTCGGCCATCAAATGTGAGTCGTTGGCAATCGCCAGTACGACATCGATATCTGCTGCCAGGCGTTGGCGTAGCTCTGCACCCAACGGCCACAGATCTTTTTTGACCAGGCGCTGATCGTAATACTCTGCCAGCCACAGGTCTGCTTTCGCGAAAACCATTTCCAGCATGCCAAGGCGTGTGGAGAAGAATGGCCAGTCGCGGCACATGGCTTCAAGTTCGCTTTGCTTGCCGTCTTCAACCACTTTTTGCAGCGCGGTACCTGCACCCAGCCAGGCCGGGAGCATCAGGCGGTTCTGCGTCCAGGCGAAGATCCACGGAATGGCGCGCAGAGACTCTACCCCGCCGGTCGGACGGCGTTTTGCCGGACGTGAACCGAGCGGGAGTTTACCCAGTTCCTGCTCCGGTGTAGCTGAGCGGAAATAAGGGACGAAGTCTTTGTTTTCACGCACATATCCACGATAGAGCTCGCAGGAAATATCGGAAAGTTCATCCATGATATGACGCCAGCTATCTTTCGGTTCTGGCGGTGGTAACAGGTTGGCCTCCAGAATTGCTCCGGTATACAGCGACAGGCTGCTGATGGTCACTTCCGGCAGGCCGTACTTAAAGCGGATCATCTCCCCTTGTTCTGTCACGCGCAGACCACCTTTCAGGCTGCCCGGCGGTTGAGAGAGTAGCGCTGCATGGGCAGGCGCGCCGCCGCGACCAATGGAACCACCGCGACCGTGGAACAGCGTCAGTTCGATACCGGCTTTTTCGCAGGTTTTGATTAGCGCGTCCTGAGCCTGGTATTGCGCCCAGGAGGCCGCCATCACGCCCGCGTCTTTTGCGGAATCAGAGTAGCCAATCATGACCATCTGTTTGCCCTGAATAAATCCGCGGTACCAGTCGATATTCAACAGTTGCGACATGACGTCATCGGCATTGTTGAGGTCGTCCAGCGTTTCAAATAGCGGAGCGACCGGCATAGCAAAACCAATTCCGGCTTCTTTCAGCAGCAGATGCACGGCCAGCACATCCGACGGAGTTTTCGCCATCGAGATAACATAGGCGGCAATGGAGCCATATGGGGCTTCGGCAATGACCCGACAGGTGTCGAGCACTTCGCGGGTGTCGTTGCTCGGTTCCCAGTTACGCGGCAGGAGCGGACGCTTGGAATTCAGTTCGCGGATCAGGAAAGCCTGTTTATCCGCTTCCGACCAGTTTTCGTAGTCGCCAATGCCCAGATAACGGGTCAGTTCGCCCAGGGCTTCAGTATGACGGGTGCTTTCCTGACGAATATCAATACGCACCAGCGGTACACCGAAACACTTCACGCGCCTAAGGGTGTCGAGCAATTCGCCATTGGCGATAATGCCCATGCCACAGGCCTGTAGAGACTGGTAGCACGCGTATAGCGGGTCCCAGAGCTGTTCGTTTTGGGTGAGAAGTCCCGCAGGTTTCGGCAATTTCTCGCCTTTCAGACGGGCTTCAAGCCAGGCCTGGGTTGCCATCAGACGAGAACGCAGGGTTTTCATCAGATAGCGATAAGGTTCAGCTGCACCTTCTTCGCCTACCAGCGCCATCAGCTCCGGCGTGGCATCCACCATCGACAGCTCAGAAATCAGAAACTGGATGTCTTTCAGGAACAGGTCTGTCGCTTTCCAGCGGCTGAGCAGCAGCACGTGACGGGTGATATCTGCCGTTACGTTCGGGTTACCATCACGGTCACCGCCCATCCAGGAAGTAAATCGAACCGGGACAAAATCAACCGGCAGCTTATAACCCAGATGCTCTTCCAGTTGTTCATTCAGCTCGCGCAGGTAGTTCGGCACACCTTCCCACAGGCTGTTTTCAACTACCGCGAACCCCCATTTGGCTTCATCAACCGGGCTTGGGCGCAGCTTACGGATCTCATCCGTATGCCAGGACTGAGCAATGAGCTGACGCAGACGGCGCATCAGTTGGTTGCGTTCATAATCGACGAGGTCTTTGTTATCAAGCTGCTTGAGGCAGGCGTTCACTTCACCCATTTTATGGATCAGCGTACGACGAGTGATCTCGGTCGGGTGGGCGGTGAGTACCAGCTCCAGAGAGAGTGATTCTACGGCTTTCTTGATGGTGGCGTCATTGAGGTTGGGCTGCTCTTTCAGTTTACGCAGAGTGCGAGCAATCACTTCCGGGTTGCTGGCTGCTTCGCCTTTTGGCGAAATGCTGTGGTATTGCTCGGCGGTGTTGGCCAGGTTCAGGAACTGGCTAAATGCGCGGGCAACCGGCAGCAGCTCGTCGTTAGACAGATTTTGCAGTGTGGTGAGCAATTCCTGGCGATTAACTTCATTGCCAGCGCGAGATGATTTGGACAGCTTACGAATTGTTTCTACGCGATCAAGAATGTTCTCTCCCAGCGCATCCTTGATGGTCTCTCCCAGCACTTTGCCGAGCATACTGACATTACTACGCAACGCGGAATATTGTTCGTTCATATTAACCCAGACACCCCATCTATTTTGAATATGTCCTGTATCTTTCGCGCCTGACTATCACGCGAAATCTTGCGGACTTAACTTTTTAGCCGTCTTTTATAAAGCCACGTAAAACACGTGACGTCAATTGCTGCGAAATCGGTTCAGCAAACGAATAAATGCCGTGAATTTACGTTATTTAATTCACATCCAATCAAATAAGCGTTGCTTATGGAAATGTTAAAAAATCACCCCGCTTACCACTTAAGGATTAGCGGGGTGACAAGTAGTTAATGCCAGCAAAAATGATGCACAACCTGGGTGATTAATTCGCGAGTTGGCTTAATAAAGCGTGTTTCCAGATATTCATCCGGCTGATGCGCCTGATTAATAGAACCTGGACCCAATACCAGCGTCGGGCAAAGCGTCTGGATAAATGGCGCTTCGGTGCAGTAGTTCACCACTTCAGTCTGTGCGCCCAGCAGTTTCTCAACCACCTCCACCAGTTGATGGTCAGGCGGACACTCATAGCCTGGAATCGGCGGATGCAGTTCCGATACGGTCAGGCGACCCGGCCAGCGTTCGCTGACAGGGGCCAGCGCTTCGTTAAGTAACCCATTGAGATCGTTTAGCGTCATACCCGGTAGCGGTCGAATATCCATATGCAGTTCGCAGCAGGCGCAGATTCTGTTGGCGGCGTCGCCGCCGTGGATGTGGCCCAAATTTAACGTTGGATACGGAACGGTAAAGGCATCATGGTGATAGCGCGCTTTCAGGTCATCGCGCAGATGCATGATATGGCCGATGGCATCATGCATCAGTTCAATCGCATTAACGCCACGTGCCGGATCGCTTGAATGACCCGATTGTCCCAGAATGCGTATCGCATTAGAGATATGACCTTTGTGTGCACGAACCGGTTGCAGTGAAGTGGGTTCGCCAATAATCGCGCAGTCTGGGCGCAGAGCAGTGGTTTCAGAAAAGTAGCGAGCTCCCGCCATGCTGGTCTCTTCGTCAGCAGTGGCCAGAATGTAGAGGGGCTTTTTCAGCTTTGTGACGTCGACATCACGCAACGCGTCGAGGATAAAGGCGAAGAAGCCTTTCATGTCCGCCGTACCCAAACCATAGAGCTTATTGTCATATTCGGTCAGGGTGAACGGATCGCGCGTCCAGCGTCCATCGTCAAAGGGTACGGTATCGGTATGACCCGCCAACAACAGACCACCAGCGCCCTGTCCAATGCTCGCCAGCATATTGAATTTATTTCGCGTATCGGGAACCGGTTGGACCTCCACATTGAAGCCTAAATCTTTAAACCAGCCCGCCAACAGAGTGATTAAACCTGCATTGCTTTGATCGAGCGCTTCTTCGGTAGCGCTAATCGATGGCGTGGCAATCAGAGCGCGGTAAATCTCGATAAATGGCGGTAAATTGTTTTTCATTGTTGACACACCTCGGGTCATGATAGTATCAATATTCATGCAGTATTTGTGAATAAAAATACATTAACGTTGAGCGTAATAAAACCCACCAAGTGTAAGGTGAGGTGATAAAGGCTTATACCTGGCAACAGAATCTAAGAAGGTGAGCAGCCCCGATGTTGAATACGCTGATTGTGGGCGCCAGTGGCTATGCCGGCGCAGAGCTTGTGACCTATGTAAATCGCCATCCTGATATGACCATAACCGCTTTGACCGTCTCAGCGCAAAGCAATGATGCAGGAAAATTAATCTCCGATTTGCATCCGCAGTTGAAAGGCATTGTCGATTTACCGTTGCAGCCAATGTCAGATATCAGCGAGTTTAGCTCAGGGGTGGATGTTGTGTTCCTCGCAACGGCTCATGAGGTAAGTCATGACCTGGCGCCGCAGTTTTTGCAGGCCGGTTGCGTGGTGTTTGACCTCTCTGGCGCGTTTCGCGTAAATGACGGCGCGTTCTATGAGAAATATTATGGTTTTACCCATCAGCATCCCGACCTGCTGGAGCAGGCAGTTTACGGGCTGGCGGAGTGGAACGCGGACAAGCTGAAAGAAGCGAATCTGATTGCTGTGCCGGGTTGTTACCCGACGGCGGCGCAGCTTTCGCTGAAACCACTGATTGACGCCGGACTGTTGGATCTCAGTCAGTGGCCGGTAATTAATGCGACCAGCGGCGTGAGCGGCGCGGGCCGTAAAGCGGCTATCTCTAATAGTTTTTGCGAAGTAAGCCTGCAACCGTATGGCGTGTTTACCCATCGTCATCAGCCGGAAATCGCCACTCATCTGGGGGCTGAAGTGATTTTCACCCCACATCTGGGCAACTTCCCGCGCGGAATTCTGGAAACTATCACTTGCCGCCTTAACGCGGGTGTAACTCATGCTCAGGTAGCTCTGACGCTGCAACAGGCGTATGGCGATAAACCGCTGGTGCGTCTGTATGACAAAGGGGTTCCAGCGCTGAAGAATGTGGTTGGATTACCATTCTGTGATATAGGGTTTGCTGTGCAGGGTGAGCATTTGATCGTTGTGGCGACGGAAGACAACTTATTGAAAGGCGCGGCGGCACAGGCGATGCAGTGCGCAAATATTCGTTTTGGCTTTGCCCAAACGCAGTCTCTTATTTAAGGGTGCAACAATGAATCCATTAATTATCAAGCTGGGCGGCGTTTTACTGGATAGCGAAGAGGCGCTGGAGCGCTTGTTTACCGCACTGGTTAATTATCGTGAGTCGCACCAGCGTCCGCTGGTCATTGTGCACGGTGGCGGCTGCGTGGTCGACGAGCTGATGAAGCAGCTTAACCTGCCGGTGAAAAAGAAAAATGGTCTGCGCGTCACGCCTGCCGATCAAATTGACATTATTACCGGTGCCCTGGCGGGAACGGCGAATAAAACCTTGCTGGCCTGGGCGAAAAAGCATCACATCGCGTCTGTTGGTCTGTATCTTGGCGATGGCGACAGCGTAAAAGTGACGCCGCTCGATAAAGAACTGGGTCATGTTGGGCTGGCGCAGCCGGGTTCGCCTAAACTGATTAACACGCTGCTGGAAAGCGGTTTTCTGCCGGTAGTGAGCTCTATTGGTGTCACTGATGATGGTCTGCTGATGAACGTGAATGCCGATCAGGCTGCAACGGCGCTGGCGGCAACGCTGGGTGCGGATCTGATCCTGCTCTCTGATGTGAGCGGTATTCTGGATGGCAAAGGCCAGCGCATTGCCGAAATGACCGCAGCGAAAGCGGAACAGCTGATTGAACAGGGCATTATTACCGATGGCATGATCGTGAAGGTGAATGCGGCGCTGGATGCCGCGCGTACGCTGGGCCGTCCGGTGGATATCGCCTCCTGGCGTCATGCAGAGCAACTTCCGGCGCTGTTTAACGGCACGCCAATTGGTACGCGTATTCTGGCTTAACTATTAATGTGCCGGATGGCGGCTTTGCCTTATCCGGCCTACGTGGGTTTTGTAGGCTCGGTAAGCGCAGCGCCACCGGGCAAAAATATCATATTAAGGAAATTTGTTATGGCACTTTGGGGTGGGCGTTTTACACAGGCAGCAGATCAGCGGTTCAAACAGTTCAACGACTCGTTGCGTTTTGACTACCGCCTGGCAGAACAGGATATTGTTGGCTCTGTGGCCTGGTCCAAAGCGTTGGTAACAGTCGGTGTACTGACCGCCGATGAACAGCTGCAGTTGGAAGAGGCGCTGAATAACCTGCTGGAAGAGGTTCGTGCGAATCCTCAGCAGATTCTGCAAAGCGATGCCGAAGATATTCACAGTTGGGTGGAAGGTAAGCTGATTGATAAAGTCGGCCAGCTTGGTAAAAAACTGCATACCGGGCGTAGCCGTAATGACCAGGTCGCGACCGATCTCAAGCTGTGGTGCAAAGACACGGTTATCGAATTACTGTCGGCCAATCGTCAGTTGCAAACTGCGCTGGTGGTGACGGCGGAGAATAACCAGGACGCCGTCATGCCGGGTTACACCCACCTGCAACGTGCGCAGCCGGTGACGTTTGCTCACTGGTGTCTGGCCTATGTTGAAATGTTGGCGCGTGACGAGAGCCGTTTGCAGGATGCGCTCAAACGCCTGGACGTCAGTCCGTTAGGCTGCGGCGCGCTGGCGGGTACGGCGTATGAAATCGATCGCGAGCAGTTGGCGGGTTGGTTGGGCTTTGCCTCGGCAACGCGCAACAGCCTGGACAGCGTTTCTGACCGTGACCACGTGCTGGAGTTACTCTCCGACGCCTCTGTCGGCATGGTACACCTGTCGCGTTTTGCTGAAGATCTGATTTTCTTTAACACCGGCGAAGCGGGCTTTGTTGAACTCTCCGACCGTGTGACTTCCGGTTCATCTCTGATGCCGCAGAAGAAAAACCCGGATGCGCTGGAGCTGATCCGTGGCAAATGCGGTCGCGTGCAGGGTGCGCTGACCGGCATGATGATGACTTTAAAAGGCCTCCCACTGGCATACAACAAAGATATGCAGGAAGACAAAGAAGGGCTATTCGACGCGCTCGACACCTGGCTGGACTGTCTGCATATGGCCGCGCTGGTGCTGGATGGCATCCAGGTGAAACGTCCGCGTTGTCAGGAAGCGGCGCAGCAGGGTTATGCTAACGCCACTGAGCTGGCGGATTATCTGGTGGCGAAAGGCGTCCCGTTCCGCGAAGCGCACCATATCGTGGGGGAAACGGTGGTCGAGGCGATTCGCCAGGGCAAACCGCTGGAAGCGCTGTCGCTTGCCGACTTACAAAAGTTCAGCCAGGTGATTGGCGATGACGTTTACCCGATCCTCTCGTTGCAATCGTGTCTGGATAAACGTGCAGCGAAAGGTGGTGTGTCGCCGCAGCAGGTTGCGCAGGCGATCGACTTCGCGAAGGCACGCCTGTAGGTCGGATAAGGCGAAGCCGCCATCCGGCACTGTGCGCCGTTCTGCCTGATGGCGCTACGCTTATCAGGCCTACCAAACCATAACCCGGCCGAGCTTTGCGACGCCGGGCTTTTTTATGCAAAAAAAATGCGGACTCAAGGTCCGCAAAAGTTCACGTTGGCTTTAGTTATTTCGAGTATGAGAGAAACTCTCAAACGGACAGTAGCTTCAAGGGTTAAAGGGGTACCGTTCCGTTTCTGTGGTGCATTATTAAACAGAAAGCTTGATAGGGATAATCGTTCGTTGCTATGCTACCTATCGCTACGAACTATCGTGGCGATGGAGGATGAATAATGAATATTCGTGATCTTGAATACCTGGTGGCACTAGCCGAACATCGTCACTTCCGACGAGCGGCAGACTCCTGTCACGTTAGCCAACCCACGCTGAGCGGGCAGATCCGCAAGCTGGAAGATGAGCTTGGCGTCATGTTGCTGGAGCGTACGAGTCGCAAGGTGCTGTTCACCCAGGCCGGTTTGCTGCTGGTGGATCAGGCGCGCACCGTGCTGCGCGAGGTCAAAGTGCTCAAGGAGATGGCAAGCCAACAAGGCGAGACAATGTCTGGCCCGCTGCATATTGGTTTGATCCCAACGGTGGGGCCATACCTGCTGCCGCATATTATCCCTATGTTGCACCAGACCTTTCCAAAACTGGAAATGTATCTTCATGAGGCGCAGACGCATCAGCTGTTGGCGCAACTGGATAGCGGTAAGCTCGACTGCGTCATCCTGGCGCTGGTGAAAGAGAGTGAGGCGTTCATCGAAGTACCATTATTTGATGAGCCTATGCTGCTGGCGATCTATGAAGATCACCCATGGGCAAACCGTGACTGTGTACCGATGTCCGATCTGGCGGGTGAAAAACTGCTGATGCTGGAAGATGGCCACTGTCTGCGCGATCAGGCGATGGGTTTCTGCTTTGAAGCGGGTGCTGATGAAGATACCCATTTTCGGGCAACCAGTCTGGAAACGCTGCGTAACATGGTGGCGGCAGGCAGTGGTATTACCTTGCTGCCTGCGCTGGCCGTTCCGCCGGAGCGTAAGCGTGATGGTGTCGTTTATCTGCCATGCATTAAACCCGAACCGCGTCGCACGATTGGTCTGGTGTACCGTCCTGGTTCGCCGCTGCGCAGCCGTTATGAACAGCTGGCAGAGGCCATCCGTGGATCAATGGATGGCCATTTCGACAGTGCGTTAAAACAGGCGGTTTAAGCCATTTAGCGCCGCTACCCGATAGGCTTCTGCCATGGTTGGGTAGTTAAAGGTGGTGTTAACGAAGTACTCGATAGTGTTACCACCACCTTTTTGCTCCATTATCGCTTGTCCGATGTGAATAATTTCGGCCGCGCGCTCCCCAAAGCAGTGGATCCCCAAAATCTCTTTGGTTTCGCGATGGAACAGGATCTTCAGCGTTCCGACACTCATACCCACGATTTGTGCACGTGCCAGATGCTTAAACTGGGCGCGGCCAACCTCGTATGGAACTTTCATTGCCGTGAGCTGCTGTTCTGTTTTACCAACGGAGCTGATTTCCGGAATGGTGTAAATTCCGGTTGGGATATCTTCGATCAGATGCGCGGTGGCTTCGCCTTTTACCAGTGCCTGGGCGGCAATGCGTCCCTGGTCGTAGGCCGCTGATGCCAGGCTCGGATAACCGATCACATCCCCTACGGCATACACATGCGGCAGCGCCGTCTGGTACATACTATTCACTTTGAGCTGCCCGCGGCTGTCGGTTTTCAGACCAATGTTTTCCAGCGCCAGCGAATCGGTATTACCGGTACGGCCATTGGCGTACAGCAGGCAGTCGGCCTTCAGTTTCTTACCGGACTTCAGGTGCATGATGACGCCGTCATCGCAACCTTCAATCTTCTCATACTCTTCGTTGTGGCGAATGACCACACCGCTGTTCCAGAAGTGGTAAGAGAGCGAGTCGGACATCTCCTGATCGAGGAATGCCAGCAGACGATCGCGGGTGTTGATTAAATCAACTTTGACGTCCATTCCACGGAAGATCGACGCATATTCACAGCCAATGACCCCCGCGCCATAAATCAGCACATGACGGGGTTCGTGGTGCAGGCTCAGGATAGAGTCACTGTCGTAAACCCGGGGATGCGAAAAGTCGACATCAACAGGGCGATAAGGACGCGAACCGCAGGCAATAACAAACTTATCCGCAGTCAGCGTTTCCACCGTACCGTCGTGACATTCCAGGGCAATCGTGTGTTCATCAACAAAACGGGCATTTCCCTGCAAAATTTCGCAGTGGTTGCGTTCGTAAAATCCTTGCCGCATACGTGTTTGCTGATTAATAACGTTATCAGCGTGGTTGAGAATATCGGCGAAAGAAGAACGAAGGAGTCGGGAGTGGTCGCTGTACAGTGGGTTCTGATTGAATTCAATAATGCGGCTGACGGCGTGGCGGAGAGCTTTCGACGGGATGGTGCCCCAGTGGGTACAACCTCCGCCGACGTTATGATAGCGCTCAATTACCGCGACGCGCGCTCCTTGCTTAACCAGACCCATTGCCGCGCCTTCGCCGCCGGGACCGGAACCTATTACTATTGCATCGTAATCGTAAGAATGTGACATGGTCAGGCTTACCTGTTCTTATACATAAAAGCAACAGAATAGTAACATCGTTGTTGAGATAACCCAATTATCGTTGTGCTTTTTTGCGAACTCGAAGCACAAACTGCGCGTAAACAATCATTCACAAAGCCATGCCAACCGCCTAATCTCTGGTATAGTGCCAGCAAGGTATGTGGAAGGATTCAGACATCGTGATGGGCGTTAGAGCGCAACAAAAAGAAAAAACCCGGCGTTCGCTGGTAGAAGCCGCATTTAGTCAACTGAGCGCTGAGCGCAGTTTTGCCAGTCTCAGTTTACGCGAAGTTGCTCGTGAAGCGGGCATTGCGCCAACCTCGTTTTATCGCCATTTCCGCGATGTGGATGAACTCGGCCTGACGATGGTGGACGAAAGCGGTCTGATGCTGCGTCAGTTGATGCGCCAGGCGCGCCAGCGTATCGCGAAGGGCGGGAGTGTGATCCGCACCTCGGTCTCAACATTTATGGAGTTCATCGGCAACAATCCCAACGCCTTCCGTTTATTATTGCGCGAGCGTTCGGGGACATCCGCAGCGTTTCGTGCAGCGGTCGCTCGTGAAATTCAGCACTTCATTGCGGAACTTGCGGACTATCTGGAACTCGAAAACCATATGCCTCGTGCGTTTACTGAAGCGCAAGCCGAAGCCATGGTAACCATTGTATTCAGCGCCGGGGCAGAAGCACTGGATGTTGGCGCTGAACAGCGCCGACAGCTGGAAGAGCGGCTGGTATTGCAACTACGCATGATCGCGAAAGGCGCATTTTATTGGTACCGCCGTGAACAAGAGAAGATGACGCACCACTCCGAGTAACGAGAAGGACAAGCAATGAAACAGTCAGGTCAAGATAAAGGTACGCTGCTGCTGGCGCTGGTTGCTGGCTTATCGATCAATGGTACATTTGCGGCGCTGTTTAGCTCCATTGTGCCATTCTCCGTATTCCCGATCATTTCGCTGGTGCTGACGGTGTATTGTCTGCATCAACGCTATCAGAACCGCACCATGCCTGTGGGATTGCCGGGCCTGGCTGCAGCCTGCTTTATCCTCGGCGTTCTGTTGTACAGCACCGTGGTACGCGCTGAATATCCGGATATTGGCTCTAACTTCTTCCCGGCGGTACTGTCTGTAATTCTGGTGTTCTGGATCGGCTTTAAAGTCCGTAACCGTAAACAGGAAATTGCGGAGTAACAGTTGTAGCGGTAGGCCGGATAAGGCAACGCCGCTATCCGGCAATCTGAACAGGTAGCGCTTATCCAGCCTACGTTCTGTCTTACTTCTTGGTTAACAGTACGCCGCACTCCATATGGTGCGTATACGGGAACTGATCGAATAGCGCCAGACGTGAAACATTGTGCGTCTGGCTTAACGTTTCCAGGTTCTTACACAATGTCTCCGGATTGCAGGAGATGTACAGAATGCGCGGATACGCCTGCACCATTTTCTCCGTTTCACTGTCCAGACCGCTGCGCGGTGGGTCAACGAAGATAGTTTCACACTGGTAACTCTTCAGATCGATTCCCTGCAGGCGGTTAAATTCGCGAACCCCGTTCATTGCCTGAGTAAACTCTTCGGCCGCCATGCGGATAATTTGTACGTTATCAATATGGTTAGCCGCAATGTTGTACTGTGCAGCAGCCACGGATGGCTTGGCGATTTCCGTCGCCAGTACGCGTTTGAAGTTTTGTGCGAGGGCTAACGAGAAATTGCCATTGCCGCAATACAGCTCCAGCAGGTCGCCTTTTGAGCCCCTGGTGACATCAATCGCCCACTCCAACATCTGAATATTCATGGCGGCGTTCGGCTGGGTGAAGCTGTTCTCAACCTGGCGATAGATAATCTCTTTACCCGCAACCGGCAAGCGTTCGTCAATGTAGTCCTGATCCAGCTCGATTTTGGTTTTGGTTGCCCGGCCAATCAGATGCACGTTCAGGTTTTTCGCCCGCAGCGCATCCCGCAGCGCTTCAGCTTCCTGACGCCATTCATCATCCAGCTTTTTATGGTACAGCATCGATACCACCGCCTGATCGCTCAGGGTTGTGAGGTAATCAATCTGAAACAGTTTGTGACGCAGGACGTGGTTGTTGCGAACGCCTTCGATCATTGCCGTCATCAGCGTGTTGATAAGCTCACTGGCTGCCGGGAAGCTGTCGACACGGATACGGTTTTTGGTCTGGCTGTCGAACATGATGTGGTACAGATCATCACCTTCATGCCACAAACGGAATTCCGCGCGCATACGGTAGTGGCTGACCGGTGAGCGAAACACTTCCGGAGCCTGTGCATAAAATGGCGTCATTAAGCTCTGCAGACGCACCACTTTTTCAGCTAACTGTGCGTCGTACTGTTCTGTCGGAAGGTGTTCGGGGGTCATGATGCGTCCTGAAAAATAAAAGTACGCGGGGATTGTAGGGATTGCTCATCAGATGTCCAGTCATTGATGATTTCCGATATTGTGATACGCAGTCTGGACAGTGGGTTGTAACAAACTGTAGCATCCGTTTTCCGGTCCTGTGAGTTAAAAGGGAATCCAGTGTGAATCTGGAGCTGACGCGCAGCGGTAAGGAAGGTAGGGGATGAGCGCACCTGGTGCAGACACTGCGGCATGCCGTGGGAAGTTATCGTCTCTTTAAGTTGCCTCCAAGCCCGAAGACCTGCCGGCTAACGTCGCATCTGGCTTTCATCATCGCGTACTATCGGTGGGACCTGCGGCATCCTTCTTATATTGTGGATGCTTTACAATGATTAAAAAATCGTTGCTGTGCACGGCACTTTCCGTCACGGCATTTTCTGGTTGGGCACAGGATACTAGCCCAGATACTCTCGTCGTTACTGCCAACCGTTTTCAGCAGCCTGTTAATACCGTGCTGGCACCTACTGAAATTGTGACACGCGAAGATATCGATCGTTGGCAATCAAAAGATCTGACTGATGTGATGCGTCGTCTGCCTGGTGTGGATGTTGCGCAAAATGGGGGGATGGGACAATCCAGTAATATCTATATCCGTGGTGCAGAAGCGCGCCATACTTTAGTTTTAATTGATGGTATTCCTTTGGCAAAGTCGGGAATTACAGGTATTGCCGATTTTAGTCAAATCCCCCTCTCTTTGATTCAACGTATTGAAATGATTCGTGGCCCGCGCTCGGCAGTCTATGGTGCGGATGCAATTGGCGGTGTTATCAATATCATTACCCAGAATACGCAACCCGGCGGCAAAGTTCAGGTTGGGGTGGGTTCTAATCATTACCAGCAATACGATGCGAGTCTGCGTCAGGAGCTTGGCGAAGATACACTGGCGACGATTGCTGGCTCTTTCACTGATACAAAAGGCTACAACGTCCAACCCGATTCTTCATATTCGGGAGATAGTGACCGTGATGGCTTCCGTAATAAGACATTTTGGGCTGGAGTGACCCACAAATTTACTGACGAATTATCCGCTTTTGTTCGTGGTTATGGTTATAGCAACAATACGGACTATGATGCAGGCTATAAAGATGGGGGTGATGAGCACCAGGTTTACAACCACACCTATGAAACAGGACTTGCATGGAATAATGATTTTTACTCCACACAACTTACTGGTAGTTATCAGAAATATAAAGACTATAACTATTCCAGTACGCAAGGCTTGTATCAAGCAGGGACCACACTTGATGATATGACGCAGAAAAACGTCCAGTGGGGCAACAGCTTCATAGTAGGGAAAGGAACGGTTAGTGCGGGTATTGACTGGCAACAACAAAAACTGACATCAGTTGATACGTATAACTCTAATGATTATAAGCGTGATAACACCGGTTATTATCTGACTGCGCAACAAAAGGTGGATACGGTAACTCTTGAAGGCGCGCTACGTGGAGATGATAACGAACAATTTGGTTGGAATGGCACCTGGCAAACAGCAGTAGGCTGGGAATTTGTACCTGATTACCAAGTAACAATTTCCTATGGCACAGGATTCCAGGCGCCTACACTGGGACAAATGTATGGCCAAAGCCGTTTGTATATTACCCCTAACCCTAATTTGGAAGCCGAGAAATCAGGTCAATTTGAAGTCGGATTACAAGGGTTGACAGGACCGGTTAACTGGCGGCTTGCGGCATACCAGAACAAAATTAAAAATCTGATTGATTATTACTCCCCAGATAACGGTATGACAGGGGTGTACTACAATACCCAGTCAGCAACGATTAAAGGTGTAGAGTTAACAGGAGACTTTGATACTGGGCCAGTGACGCATCGTATTAGCATGGGTTATCTTGACCCGCGTCGGGATTCTGATAATGAAGTCTTGGCTCATCGTTCCCGTCAGCAATACAAATACCAACTGGATTGGACGATGCTCGGCTTTGATATGGATTTGTCCTATCAATATTATGGCAAGAGTTACAATAATAACTCGAATCAGTTTTCCAGCACACAGCGTCGTATGCCGTCGTATAGCCTGTTAGATATCTCTGCCTCATATCCAATCACCTCACAGCTGACAGTTCGTGGTAAAATCGCCAACCTGTTCGATAAAGATTACGAGACAGTTTATGGCTACGCAACTGCAGGACGGGAATACACCTTGTCTGGCAGCTACACCTTCTGATCCCCGTCCCACCGTGCTGGTGTTTGATTCCGGCGTCGGTGGGTTGTCGGTCTATGACGAGATCCGGCGTCTTCTGCCGGATCTCCACTATATCTACGCTTTCGACAACGTCGCCTTTCCTTATGGAGAGAAGAGCGAGGAGTTTATCGTCGAGCGTGTTGTTGAGATTGTGACTGCGGTCCAGCAGCGCTATCCCCTCTCTCTTGCGGTCATCGCGTGTAATACAGCAAGCACGGTGTCGCTCCCTGCGTTACGTGAGAAATTTGCTTTCCCGGTTGTGGGCGTGGTGCCTGCGATTAAACCGGCAGCGCGACTCACGGCGAACGGTATTGTGGGGCTACTGGCTACACGTGCAACGGTGAAGCGCTCGTATACCCATGAGCTGATTGCGCGATTCGCTAACGAATGCCAAATTGCAATGTTGGGTTCTGCTGAGCTGGTGGAACTTGCGGAAGCGAAGCTACACGGTGAAACAGTTTCTCTGGAAGAGCTGCGGCGTATTCTGCGTCCGTGGCTGCGGATGTCTGAACCACCTGACACTGTAGTGCTCGGCTGCACTCATTTCCCTCTATTACAGGAAGAGCTTTTACAGGTCCTGCCCGAGGGGACGAGACTGGTGGATTCTGGTGCCGCGATAGCGCGCCGCACGGCCTGGTTGTTAGAGCATGAAGCACCAGATGCGAAATCAACCGATGAGAACGTCGCATTTTGTATGGCAATGACGACAGAAGCTGAACAATTATTGCCTGTGCTACAGCGCTATGGCTTTAAAACGCTCGAAAAACTGTCAGTTTAAGTGGTTTTGATGAAAAAATACGCACTCGGAAGATTATTTTAAATTTCCCCTTGTCAGCCTGAAATAACTCCCTATAATGCGCCTCCACTGAC
>NZ_JAOWHJ010000051.1:0-108788 GCF_030332695.1 Citrobacter sp. Cpo089
GCTTGTAATCCGTTGTTCCGTGTCAGTGGAGGCGCATTATAGGGAGTTATTTCAGGCTGACAAGGGGAAATTTAAAATAACTTTCCGAGTGCGTGTTTTTTCACCAAAACAACCATTAACATGCCATAAAATAAGCAAATTGCCGTTTTTGCAGCCGCAATCACACTTCCAGGTGGCATACTAATGAATAAGAAAAAGAGTAAGGAAGAACATTCATGCCGTTAAATGCCCAACAGCTAGCCGCACAGAAAAACTTGTCCTACGTTCTGGCCGAAAAGCTGGCTCAGCGAATATTAAAAGGTGAATACGCGCCGGGTGCGATATTGCCTGGCGAAATAGAGCTGGGCGATCAGTTTGGCGTGAGTCGCACCGCGGTAAGAGAAGCAGTAAAAACATTAACGGCAAAAGGTATGGTATTACCGCGCCCACGTATTGGTACACGCGTCATGCCGCAAGCAAACTGGAACTTCCTTGACCAGGAGCTGCTCACCTGGTGGATGACAGAAGATAATTTCCCGCAGGTCATTAAACATTTTCTGGTGATGCGTATCAGCCTGGAGCCTCAGGCGTGCTTACTGGCAGCGACCATAGGTACGGCTGAACAGAAAGCGCACCTCAACACGCTGATGGAAGAGATGGTCGAGCTGAAAAGAAACTTCAGACGCGAACGCTGGATTGAGGTTGATATCGCCTGGCATGAGCACATCTATGAAATGAGTGCGAATCCGTTCCTTATTTCCTTTGCATCTCTGTTCCATTCGGTTTACCAGACCTACTTTACCTCTATTACCTATAACGATGTGGTGAAACTGGATTTGCACCAGGCCATTGTCGACGCAATAGATGATAACGATGGCGATCGTGCCTTTGCTGCCTGTCAGGCATTGCTGATAGCACCGAACGTGCTACCGGATAAATAATATGTCAGAAAAGAAATCACGCAGTATGGCCGGGCTACCGTGGATAGCAGCCATGGCCTTTTTTATGCAGGCACTAGACGCCACGATCCTCAATACCGCCCTACCCGCAATAGCACATAGTCTTAACCGCTCTCCACTCGCCATGCAGTCGGCTATTATCAGCTATACCCTGACTGTCGCGATGCTGATCCCGGTAAGTGGTTGGCTGGCAGACCGATTTGGTACCCGACGCGTCTTTATGATTGCCGTTAGCCTGTTTACATTGGGATCGCTGGCCTGTGCGCTGTCCAGCTCCCTAAGCGAACTGGTGATTTTCCGTGTCATTCAGGGAATCGGTGGCGCCATGATGATGCCCGTTGCCCGTCTGGCGTTATTGCGTGCTTACCCCCGCAGCGAACTGCTTCCCGTGCTTAACTTCGTCACCATGCCAGGACTTGTGGGGCCGATTTTAGGTCCGGTATTGGGCGGTGTACTGGTTACATGGGCCAGTTGGCACTGGATCTTCCTGATTAATATTCCAATTGGCATTGCCGGTATCTTCTATGCCCGCAAATATATGCCGAACTTCACCACGCCACGCCGCGGTTTTGATATGACCGGTTTCTTTCTGTTTGGTTTGAGCCTGGTGTTGTTTTCCAGCGGCGTTGAATTGTTCGGTGAGAAGCTTGTCGAGACCTGGGTCGCACTCGGTATTATTCTTGCCAGTGTGTTGTTACTACTCGCCTATATTCGCCATGCGCGTCGCCACCCAACGCCGCTGATATCGCTTCCGATATTTAAGACTCGGACCTTTTCTGTTGGGATCGCCGGAAACCTCGCCACTCGCCTGGGCACAGGCTGCGTGCCCTTCTTAATGCCGCTGATGTTGCAGGTAGGATTTGGATATCCGGCTCTGATAGCCGGCTGCATGATGGCGCCAACAGCGTTAGGTTCAATTCTGGCAAAATCCATGGTGACGCAGGTTCTGCGCAAACTCGGCTACAGGACCACATTGGTGGGTGTTACGGTATTTATCGGCCTGATGATTGCGCAGTTCGCTTTGCAATCTCCTGCCATGCCGGTCTGGATGCTAATCCTGCCGTTGTTCATTTTAGGTATGGCGATGTCCACCCAGTTTACTTCAATGAATACCATCACTCTGGCGGATCTGACCGATGAAAACGCCAGCAGCGGCAACAGCGTATTGGCCGTTACTCAGCAGTTATCAATCAGTTTAGGGGTTGCCATCAGCGCCGCCGTTCTGCGTATCTATGAAGGTATGGAAGGAACCAATACGGTCGAGCAGTTCCACTACACCTTTATGACGATGGGCGCTATCACGGTAATATCCGCGCTGATGTTCATGCTGCTAAAAGCCAAAGATGGACGTAACCTGATCAAAGATCGGCACAAACCTAAACCGACCCCCGCTCCATCAGAACAGGAGTAAGCTGCAAACGCTGTTGCTGTAATGCGGGCTGCGCCATCCGGTGAATTAATACATCGATGGCCAGTTCGCCCAATTCATCTTTTGGTTGGTGGATGGTTGTCAGGGGCGGCGTCATATAACGCGCCAGCTCGATATCATCGTAACCCACCACAGCCATATCCTGCGGAATGCGCAATCCTGACTGGTACAGAGCCTGATACGCGCCAACTGCCATTGCATCATTGCCTGTAAAAACGGCCTGCGGTCGCTGTTTATGCGACAGCAACGTTTGCATAGCTTCAAAGCCGCCGCCGAATTCAAAGTCACCGGTAATCTCGTAGCCTTCCGGAACAGGCAACCCCGCCCGCTTCATTGCTGCCCGATATCCTTCCAGACGCAAACGCGCCGGGGTTTTATCCAGCGGCCCGGTGATGCAGGCAATGCGCGTAAAACCTTTTTCGATAAGATGTTGCGTGGCTAAATCCCCGCCCAGCAAGGAATTATCCTGAATCAGATCGCTTTCACCATCAAAAGGCGACCAGTCCATCATCACGGTCGGTATAGAAGGATAACGCTGCATTATCTCTCTGGAAGGCTGATGTGTTTCGGTGCAGAGCAGCAACAAGCCGTCCACACGTTTTTGCATCAGAGTTTCCAGATTACGGTTCATGCGCTGTTCATCGCCTTCGGTATTGCACAGCACCAGACTGTAGCCACGCTCAAAACAGCTACGTTCAACGCCGCGCACTAGTTCAGAATAGAAGGGATTGGTACTGGCAGTGATTAACATGCCAATCGTGCGGGTCTGGTTTAACTTGAGGCTACGCGCCAGCGCTGAGGGCGCGTAGTTCAGCGCTTTAATTGCAGCTTCTACTTTGTCAGTGACGGACTCACTGACAAAGCGATCTTTATTAATGACGTGAGAAACCGTCGACGTGGAAACACCCGCCAGGCGGGCGACGTCCTTCATTGTAGCCAAGCGTTACCTCTGTTGACTTAAAAACGCTTCTATTTCTTCGCGCCACGGAACGGAAGGCTGTGCGCCTTTACGGGTAACCGCTATCGCCGCAGCGGCATGCGCAAAACGGATCGCTTCAGGCAGCGGAGTCTCTTCCAGCAACGCTGTAATTAACGCGCCATTAAAGGTGTCTCCAGCGGCAATAGTATCAACGGCTTCCACTTTAAAACCGGGCACACGCTGACCTTCGCCATTAACGCTGGCCCACACACCGCGACTACCTAAAGTAATCAGTACAGTATGGATACCTTTAGCGTGCAATGCCTGCGCCGCTTTGGCCGCGTCTTCATCATTTTCGACCCGGATCCCCGTCAGCTTTTCAGCCTCGGTTTCATTCGGGGTAATAATATCCACCAGCGCCAGCAGTTCATCAGAAAGTTCACGTGCCGGTGCCGGGTTCAGGGCGACCATGGTCTTATTTTGATGTGCAATCTTTGCTGCAGTCAGTACGCTTTCGATCGGCGATTCTAACTGCATAAGTAAGGCGGACGCCTGAGCAATACGCTCATGCTGCGCTTCCACCAGCGCTGGCGAAAGAGCTGCGTTCGCTCCGGCATGAATGCCGATAACGTTCTCACCTTCACCATTCACAAAAATCAACGCCACACCGGTCGATTCCCCCGAAATTACGCTAATCGGCGCGATATCGATGTTATCTTTGGCTAACTGTTTACGCACACTTTCACCAATATCATCATCGCCCGTACAGGCAATGAATGCGATATTCGCGCCACTACGACCCGCAGCAACAGCCTGATTCGCGCCTTTACCGCCAAATGCGACCTGATAATGGCTACCAGTTACGGTTTCACCAGGTGTAGGGAAAGAGTTAAGGTTAAGGATGTGATCGGCATTGATACTGCCAAGAACAACGAGGTTGCCTGCGGTTTTCATATTTGGTGTTCCAAGTCAAAGTGCGCCACCGGGTTAGGGTGGCGCGTGCCCTGCTTTTCTTTTTACGCTTTCATCCCCAAAATCAGATACGGGGATGGCGTATTTATGTCTCCATCAGGCCGCGAGTGACCTGAATCGGTATTACTGCTTGATGACCAGCTTCAGGTCAACCGGATATTTAGCCTGAACCTTCTCGCCTTTCAGGACTTTATCCGCAGTCTCAACGCCTTTCGCGCCGATCTGATCCGGCAACTGAGCAATAGTCGCAGCCAGTTTGCCATCATTTACTGCTTTTTCGCCATCTGGAGTGCCGTCAAATCCAACCACCATCACATCAGATTTACCCGCGGTTTGCAGTGCGCGCAGCGCACCCAGCGCCATTTCATCGTTCTGGGCAAATACGGCCTGCACATCAGGATGCGCGGTCAGCAGGTTCTGCATGACGTTCAGACCTTTGGTGCGGTCGAAGTCTGCCGGCTGGCTGGCCAGTACGTTAAATTTGTGTGCCGCAACGGCCTGCTGGAAACCTTCACCACGCTCACGCGCCGCTGAAGTTCCGGCAATCCCCTGCAGTTCGATAACTTTCGCGCCTTCACCGGCTTTCTTCGCGATGTAATCACCCGCAATTTTGCCACCCAACACGTTATCAGACGCAATGTGGCTTACCACTTCGCCTTTGGAGGCAACACGGTCAAGGGTAATAACCGGAATTTTTGCCTGGTTAGCCATCTTCACAGCATTACCAACGGCATCAGAGTCAGTCGGGTTGATCAGCAGAATTTTAGTTCCACGAACCGTTAAGTCCTGAACGTTAGCCAGCTCTTTCGCCGGGTTATTCTGCGAGTCCAGAATCACCAGGTTGTAACCCAGCTTATCCGCCTCTTTTTGCGCCCCATCCTTCAGAGAAACAAAGAACGGGTTGTTGAGGGTGGAGACCACCAGCGCAATGGTATCTTTCGCCATCGCATTCGCGCTCACGGTGGCGCTCAGCGCAACAGCAGAAACCAGGGTAGCCAGTTTTTTCATGTTCATATTTAAGATGTCCTGTAATCGTTGTTACTGCTTTTTGTTGTCTACCAGTACCGCCAGCAAAATCACCACCGCTTTGACGATCATCTGGTAATAGGAGGATACACCTAACAAATTCAAACCATTATTGAGGAAACCAAGAATCAATGCGCCGATCAGCGTCCCAACAATACGTCCTTTACCACCCGCCAGGCTGGTACCGCCTAACACCACCGCTGCGATCGCATCCAGCTCATAGCCAGTACCTGCTGTTGGTTGCGCAGAGGAGAGGCGCGCGACTTCAATGATGCCCGCCAGCGATGCCAGCAGACCGCACAGTGAGTAAACAATAATTTTGATTTTACTGACGCTGATACCAGACAAACGCGTTGCCGCTTCGTTACCGCCCAGCGCGTAGATATAACGGCCCAGACGAGTGTGGTGCAGCATGTACCACGCCGCGAGGAAGACAATCCCCATGATCCACACTGGCGTAGGGATGCCTAACGGACGACCAATACCAAACCAGCCAAACAGATCGGCATTGTCAGTAAATCCGGTATTAACCGGACTGCCGTTGGTGTACACCATGGTCACGCCGCGCAGCAGCAGCATCATCACCAGCGTTGCAATAAACGCCTGCACCCGACCTTTCGCAACAATCACCCCGGTGACTGCACCAATGGCAGCGCCGAGCGCCAGGGCTGCAGCAACAGCCACCAGCGCATTGACCTCAATCCCTACAATTGAAGCCGCAACCGCGCCGGTAAGCGCCAGCAAGGAACCGACGGACAGATCGATACCTGACGTCAGGATAACCAGCGTCATGCCAACGGCCATGATAGCGTTCACCGACGTTTGCTGGAGAATGTTGAACAGGTTATTAACGGTAAAAAAGTTAGGGCTCATGGTGGAAACAATCGCGATCAGCACTAACAGAGCGATGAGCGACTTTTGCTCCAGAAGCCATGCTTTAGTGAAATAACGGCGACCAGAAACAGCCTGGGTAGTCATCTTTTTTACTCCTGATTCACGCGATTAAGCTTGCCCACAGCGGCAGCCATTAATACTTCCTGAGTGGCCTGCTCGCGAGTGAACTCACCGCCGAGATGCCCTTCATGCATAACGATAA
This sequence comes from Citrobacter sp. Cpo089, assembly GCF_030332695.1. Taxonomy (NCBI): domain Bacteria; kingdom Pseudomonadati; phylum Pseudomonadota; class Gammaproteobacteria; order Enterobacterales; family Enterobacteriaceae; genus Citrobacter; species Citrobacter sp. Cpo089. Next base: position 6,381 of record NZ_JAOWHJ010000051.1, read on the forward strand.
TTCGATCGCTCATGCCCAATACTTCTGGCATCTCAGAGGAGACCAGAATGATGCTCAGCCCGTCAGCCTTAAACTGGTTGATAAGCTGATAGATTTCTTTCTTGGCTCCAACGTCAACGCCGCGCGTTGGTTCATCAAGGATCAGCACTTTTGGCCGCGTCATCAGACCGCGCGCAATCGCCACTTTCTGCTGGTTACCACCGGACAGCAGGCCGATAGCCTGTTCCATTGATGGTGTTTTAACATTGAACAGACGAATAAAATCACCCACCGCCTGCTGCTCATCTTTATGTTTAAGGCTTCCACCGGCGCGGCTGAAATAACGCAGCGCGGTCAGTGACATGTTCTCTTTCACCGACATGCCCAGCACTAAACCATCGCGTTTACGGTCTTCAGAAATATAGACGATGCCGTTTGCCAACCCATCCTGCGGCGAACGGGTAACCACTTCATGGCCATCAAGCGTGACGTAACCGCTGGTGCGCGGCAATGCGCCGTACAACACTTTCATCAGTTCGGTTCGTCCGGCCCCCATCAGCCCGGATACGCCAAGGATCTCGCCTTTACGCAGCGTGAACGAAACATCGTTTACGCCAGGGCCACACAGGTTATCGACCTTCAGGCGAATATCACCCGGCGCTTTTTCCAGGCGCGGGTACTGATCTTCCAGTTTACGTCCCACCATCATTTCAATCAGCGAGTCTTCAGTCAGCGAGGCGACTTCACGCTCGGCAATAAACTGCCCGTCGCGGAAGACGGTTACGTCGTCGCAAATCTCGAAGATCTCTTTCATACGGTGAGAAATATAGACAATGCCGCGTCCCTGGGATTTCAGTTCGCGGATGACGCGGAACAGGGATTCGGTTTCGGTATCGGTGAGGGCATCCGTCGGTTCATCCATAATGATGACTTTCGATTCAAAGCTCAGCACTTTGGCAATTTCGACCATCTGCTGATCGCCAATCGATAGCTCACCAACCAGTCTGTCGCTTTTAAAGCGCAGATTCAGTTTGGCGAGCAGCAGATCGGCTTCGGCGTACATCTTCTTCCAGTCAATTTTGCCAAAGCGATTCACAAACTCACGGCCAAGAAAAATGTTCTCGGCGATAGTGAGTTGCGGGATCAGGTTCAGCTCCTGGTGGATGATACCGATACCAGCTTCCTGAGAGGATTTTGGGCCGTTAAAGGTGGTCTCTTTCCCCAGCCACAATAAAGAACCGGCATCACGGGTATAGATCCCGGTCAGCACTTTCATCATGGTAGATTTGCCCGCGCCATTTTCGCCCACCAGCGCCATTACGCGGCCAGGGTAGACATTCAACGCGGCGCCGGATAGCGCTTTTACGCCCGGGAACGCTTTATCGATCCCTTTAAGTTGCAGTAATGCGTTCATGATGGCCTCAGAACGTGACGCCAGCACAGAGAATGATATTCGCATACGGAGAACATTCTCCGCTGCGAATTACCGCCTGACTGTCTGCGGTTTGTTTTTTGAATTGTTCATGCGTGGTGTAACGAATTTCTATGGTGTTTCCCTGGTGTTGTTGCAGTTGCTCAATGTGGCTGAGCAACGTTTCGTGGAGTTGCGGATTATGTTGTTTAATTTCCGACGCGAGAATGGCCGCCTCGACCTGCATTTCACGTGTGACCACATCCAGTACCTGCATAAAAGAAGGTATGCCCTGGGTTAATGCCATATCAATACGCGTTGTGCTGTTCGGGATGGGTAAACCTGCATCACACACCACCAGCGTATCGGTATGCCCCAGACGGGAGATCACCGTTGAAATTTCAGAGTTGAGTACAGTGCCTTTCTTCATTTTCTTTCCCCACTAGCGAAACGTTTCGCTGGAGATAAGTGTAGTGCGAAGAGTGGACAGAAAACCACCGCGACGTTACGAAAATGTGATCGCCATCGAAACGTTTCGCAAGGATTATCATTCGATGAAATGAAAACTGAGAGGGGCAAAACAAAACGCCCCCTTTCGCGATGAAAGAGGGCGTCGATGAGATTAAATCTCTACCTGAGTACCAAGCTCAATAACCCGGTTCGGTGGGATTTCAAACTGGTCCGGCGCGCGCAGCGCGTTGCGCTGTAGCAGCAGATACAGCTTGCCGCGCAGACGCAGGTACCATGGCCGCTTGCCAACAATCAACGACTCATGCGACATGAAGAAGGACGTTTCCATCATCCGACAACTTAAGCCTTCCAGACCGCAGCGATGGAACACTTCCTCCACGTTCGGCGTTTCGCGCCAACCGTAGCTGGCCACCACGCGCCAGAAGGTGGGCGATAACTGCTCAATCTGCACTCTACGCACGTTGTGAACATAGGGCGCATCTTCCGTGCGCAGCGTCAGCAGAATAACGCGCTCATGCAGCACCTTGTTATGCTTGAGGTTATGCAGAAGTGCAAACGGGATGACGTTCAGTGCGCGGGACATATACACCGCCGTTCCCGGCACGCGTACCGGTGGCGATTTCTCCAGAGAAGCAATCATCGCCTCCAGAGAGTTACCGTGCTCATGCATGCGACGCAGCAGACGGAAGCGTTCGCTTTTCCAGGTGGTCATGATGGTGAACATCACCAGACCCAGCGTCAGAGGCAGCCAACCGCCGGAAATAAGCTTATCGAGGTTCGCGGAGAACAGCGGAACATCGACGCACAAGAACGCCACCAGGATCAGGAAGACGAAGTATTTATTCCAGTGCCAGTTTTTGCGCGCCACGGTGGTCGACAGAATTGAAGTCAGTACCATCGTCCCCGTTACCGCAATCCCATACGCAGCAGCAAGGTTACTGGAGTGTTCAAAGCTCACTATCACGATAACTACCGCAAAATAGAGCATCCAGTTAACGAAAGGAATGTAAATCTGGCCCGATTCCATTTCCGAGGTATGGATGATACGCATCGGCGATAAATACCCCAGACGTACGGCCTGACGCGTCAGCGAGAAGACGCCGGAGATAACCGCCTGAGAGGCGATGACCGTTGCCAGCGCGGCGAGGATCAACAATGGAATTAATGCCCAGTCCGGCGCCAGCAGGAAAAACGGGTTTTTGATCGCTTCGGGATGCTTTAACAGCAACGCGCCCTGCCCAAAATAGTTCAGCACCAGTGAAGGCAATACCACGGAAAACCATGCCAGACGAATCGGCAATTTACCGAAGTGGCCCATATCCGCATACAGCGCTTCAACACCGGTAATCGACAGCACCACCGCACCCAGCGCGATAAAGGACAGCGTTTTAAATTCGAGGAAGAAATGCACCGCCCAATACGGATTGAGCGCCTGCAGTACTTCCGGATTGCCAATAATACTGCGCACGCCTAATACCGCGAGCGTCAGGAACCATAGCAGCATAATCGGCGCAAACAGCTTACCGACCATACCGGTACCGTGTTTTTGAATCAAAAACAGCAGGGTCAGCACAATTATTGAGAGCGGAACAATCCAGGTATCCAGTTGCGGGGCAACTATCTCTAGACCTTCAATCGCAGACATCACCGAAATGGCTGGCGTAATCACCACTTCACCATAAAAGAAGCTGCCGCCTATCAATCCCATAATGACCAGCATGGAGGTTGTTCGCGCCGAGGTATTGCGCCCGGCCAATGACATCAGCGTCAGGATCCCGCCTTCTCCGGCGTTATCTGCGCGCATGACAAACGTCAGGTATTTAATGGAGACAACAAAGATCAGCAGCCAGAAAATCAGCGAGAGAAAACCAAATACGGCATCACGTTCAACGCCAAAACCAAACTGGCCGGACAAACATTCACGAAGCGTATAAAGTGGGCTGGTACCAATATCACCGTAGACAACCCCAATGGCCGCAAGGGTAATCGCAGACAATGATTGTTTATTATCAGTGCTCATAGACTCGTCTTTCGTTTATACACATCATCTTTCAAGCCACTCCGTGTGGGCTGCATTCGTTATTCCCCCCATCCCAGAAGAAAACTCCATTGCCGCCTTGGTGCAGCTTGATTGATTTGGTGTATATATAAGAAATGTGTGCGTCGTCCCTTGGCCCACAAAAAGGCGCACAGTATGCACGATTAATCACAAAATCGTACCCCTAAATGAGACCAGATTAATCTGGCTCAAAGAAAAATAAGCGCACCTTCAGTCTATTACTGCAATGGTGTGAAGCATCTATACTCGCAGTTTATGCAGTACATTTGGCGAAAGGACGCCACTTCATTATGGCTCACCCACATTTATTAGCGGAAAGAATTTCCCGTCTGAGCAATGCGCTGGAAAAGGGACTTTATGAACGTAGCCACGCCATTCGTCTGTGTCTGCTGGCAGCACTCAGCGGCGAGAGCGTTTTCTTATTAGGCCCCCCGGGGATCGCAAAAAGCTTAATTGCCCGCCGACTGAAGTTTGCCTTCCAAAACGCACGCGCTTTTGAATACCTGATGACGCGCTTCTCTACGCCCGAAGAGGTGTTTGGTCCGCTGTCCATTCAGGCGTTAAAAGACGAAGGTCGCTATGAACGCTTAACGGCGGGCTATCTTCCTGAAGCTGAAATCGTTTTTCTCGATGAAATCTGGAAAGCAGGCCCGGCAATTCTTAACACCCTGTTGACCGCCATTAACGAACGTCATTTCCGTAACGGCGCGTATGAAGAAAAAATTCCGATGCGTCTGCTGGTGGCTGCTTCCAACGAACTGCCTGAAGCCGACAGCAGCCTGGAAGCGCTGTACGACCGTATGCTGATTCGTCTGTGGCTGGATAAAGTTCAGGACAAGGCCAATTTCCGCTCCATGCTGTTAAGTCAGCAGGATGAAAGCGACAATCCGGTCCCGGCATCATTGCAGGTGACGGATGAAGAGTATCACCAGTGGCAAAAAGACATTAGTGCGATCAAGCTTCCCGATCGCGTGTTTGAGCTCATTTTCACGCTGCGCCAGCAGTTGGACGTGTTACCGAATGCACCTTATGTGTCCGATCGTCGCTGGAAAAAAGCGATCCGCTTACTCCAGGCCAGTGCTTTCTTTAGCGGACGCGATGCGGTAGTACCTATCGACCTGATCCTGCTGAAAGATTGCCTGTGGTACGACGCACAAAGCCTGAATCTGATGCAACAACAGCTTGAAATATTGATGACCGGACACGCCTGGCAACAGCAAGCCATGCTGACGCGCCTGGGCAGCATTGTGCAGCGCCGCATTCAGCTCCAGCAGCAGCAAAGCGACAAAACGGCGTTCACGGTGATCCGCCAGGGCGGAATGTTCAGCCGTCGTCCTCATTATGATTTACCGCCAGAAGCCTCGTCTTCTGTCGTGACATTACTGCTGCAAAAGCCTTTAAAACTGCATGATATGGAGGTTATCCATATAGCTTTCGAACGTGGCGCACTGGAACTGTGGCTAACAAAAGGCGGTGAGATCCGCGGAAAACTAAACGGAATAGGCTTTGCCCAAACGCTGAATATGGAAGTCGATAGCGCACAGCATCTGGTTGTGCGCGATGTCAGTTTACAAGGTTCTCGCCTGGCGCTGCCGGGTGCTTCGCAAGAGAGTATGCCCGCAGAGATAAAACAGGAGCTTGAGGTGCTCGATAACGAGTGGCATCAGCAGCACAGCGCATTCAGCGAACAGCAAAAATGCCTGTTTATTCATAGCGACTGGTTAGGCCGCATTGAGGCCAGCCTGCAGGATGTCGGGGCGCAAATCCGCCAGGCGCAACAATGCTGACCCTTGATACGCTCAACATCATGCTGGCAGTCAGCGAAGAGGCGATGATCGAAGAGATGATCGTCGCCCTGCTGGCTTCCCCAAAGATGGTGGTATTTTTTAAAAAATTTCCTCGCCTTAAAAAAGCGATCACTGACGACATTCCCCGCTGGCGTGAATCATTGCGTAGCCGCCTCAAAGATACCCATGTACCGCCGGAGCTGATGGAGGAGGTTATGTGCTATCAACAAAGCCAGCTCCTCTCTCATGCGCAGTTTATCGTTCAGCTACCGCAAATATTATCGCTATTGCACCGCCTCCATTCGCCGTGGGCCGGGCAAGCGCAGCAACTGGTCAATGACAACAGCACCTTTACGCCCGCCCTACATACGCTTTTTCTCCAGCGCTGGCGCCTGAGCCTGGTGGTGCAAACCACAACGCTGAATCAGCAACTGCTGGAAGAAGAGCGCGAGCATTTGCTCAGTGAAGTACAAGAACGGATGACCCTCAGCGGGCAACTGGAACCTGTACTGGCAGAAAATGACAACGCAGCAGGCCGGTTGTGGGATATGAGCGCGGGCCAAATCAAGCGCGGTGATTATCAGTTGATGGTGAAATACGGCGAATTTCTGACGCAACAACCCGAACTCCAGCGCCTGGCCGAACAGTTAGGTCGTTCCAGAGAGGCGAAATCCGTGCCGCGTAAAGATGCGCCAATGGAAACCTTCCGTACGCTGGTGCGCGAACCTGCAACCGTCCCGGAGCAGGTGGATGGCATCCAGCAAAGTGACGATATCCTGCGCCTGCTACCGCCAGAGCTGGCCACGCTGGGCATTACCGAACTGGAATACGAGTTCTACCGACGGCTGGTGGAAAAGCAACTGCTCACCTACCGCCTGCACGGCGAAGCATGGCGTGAGAAAGTAACGGAACGTCCGGTGGTGCATCAGGATTTTGACGAGCAGCCGCGCGGGCCTTTTATCGTCTGCGTTGATACCTCGGGATCGATGGGCGGATTTAATGAGCAGTGTGCGAAAGCCTTTTGCCTGGCGCTAATGCGCGTTGCCCTTGCCGATAACCGGCGCTGTTTCATTATGCTGTTTTCAACAGAAGTGGTGCGCTATGAGCTTTCCGGTCCGGAGGGCATCGAGCAGGCGATCCGCTTTTTAAGTCAGCGCTTTCGTGGCGGCACTGATATTGCCAGCTGTTTTCGCGCCATAATTGAGCGCATGCAGGGTCGGGAATGGTTTGATGCCGATGCGGTGGTTATCTCAGATTTTATCGCTCAGCGATTGCCCGATGAAGTAGTCAGCAAAGTGGGAGAATTACAGCGGGTGCACCAGCACCGTTTTCATGCGGTAGCGATGTCAGCACATGGCAAACCCGGCATCATGCGCATTTTCGATCATATCTGGCGCTTTGATACCGGGATGCGAAGCCGCCTGCTCAGACGCTGGCGGCGTTAATTGTTACAGCAGAGAAGCGACGCTTTCACGAACCTGGGCCGGCCATACGCCACACTGAACCTGACCAATGTGCGGTAATTGCAGCAACAGCATGGTCAGACGCGACTGCCCAATGCCGCCACCAATTGTCTGCGGCATTTCACCGCGCAGCAGCGCCTGGTGCCACTCCAGACTCAGGCGATCTTCATCACCGGTCAGAGACAGCTGGTGTTTCAGGGCGTCAGCATCCACACGGATCCCCATAGAAGACAGCTCAAACGCATCTTCCAGAACCGGGTTCCAGACCAGAATATCACCGTTCAGACCGGCATGACCCAGCTCGGACGCTGAACTCCAGTCATCATAATCCGGCGCACGTACGTCATGACGGTGACCGTCGCTGAGCTTGCCGCCGATCCCCACCAGGAATACCGCACCCAGCTCTTTAGCGATCGCACGTTCACGACCTTTTGCATCAAGATCCGGATAACGAGATAACAGCTCCTGGCTATGAACAAAGTGGATCTGCTCTGGCAGGAACGGTGCCAGACCAAACTCTTTGCTAACCGCAGCTTCGGTGGCCTTAATTCCCGCCCAGATAGCCTCTACCGTGCTTTTCAGAGTGGAGAATTGACGCTCACCGTCGCCCATCACGCGCTCCCAGTCCCACTGGTCAACGTACACTGAGTGCAGCGGGGAGAGGCGATCTTCATCGGGACGCAGGGCTTTCATGTGCGTGTACAGCCCCTCGCCTGCGCTAAAGTCGTGTTGTCCTAACGTTTGACGCTTCCACTTCGCCAGTGAATGAACCACTTCGAATTGAGCGTCTGGCAATGCTTTAACCTTCACCTGCACCGCTTTTTCACAGCCCGACAAGTTATCCTGCGTGCCATCTCCAACGCGGCTGAGGATCGGCGCCTGAACTTCGATCAGGCCTAAACGCTCTTCCAGCTGGCGAGAAAAATGAGATTTTACGAAGCTAATTTGACGTTGTTTGGCAATGTAAGCGGTTTTCATTATGTGTACTCCTGTGTCCTGTTGCCTATGATTAAGCAACAGAATGGAGGTAATATTCAATAATCAACAAACAAAAAGCCGACTTCGGTTTTGATTCGTTAAAAATTACGTCTAAAATAGAGGGAATCATTAATCTACATAAGAAAAACCTATGGAAAATTATCAGATCGACAATCTGGACCGCGGCATTCTTGACGCCTTAATGGAAAATGCTCGTACCGCCTACGCAGAATTAGCCAAACAGTTCGGCGTCAGCCCAGGAACAATTCACGTTCGCGTAGAAAAGATGAAGCAGGCAGGGATTATTACCGGCGCGCGGATTGATGTCAGTCCCAAACAATTGGGTTATGACGTCGGCTGCTTTATCGGCATCATCCTGAAAAGTGCGAAAGACTATCCGTCAGCGCTGGCCAGACTGGAAAGCCTCGATGAAGTGACCGAAGCGTATTACACCACCGGGCACTACAGCATCTTTATTAAGGTGATGTGCAAGTCGATCGACGCATTGCAGCAGGTACTTATCAACAAGATCCAAACAATTGACGAAATTCAGTCCACTGAAACCCTGATCGTCCTGCAAAACCCGATCATGCGTACCATCAAGCCATGATCGTTTTTTTTAATCCCCTATTTTTCCACAGGTAGATCCCAGCTCGCTCACAGCGTACAATACGCCCTCTTTATAAAGGTGGGCAATCATGGCAGACATCACTCTTATCAGCGGTAGTACGCTTGGCAGTGCGGAATATGTAGCAGAGCATCTGGCTGAAAAGCTGGACGACGCCGGTTTTTCCAGCGAAATACTGCATGGGCCAATGCTTGAAGAGGTTCCGACTGACGGGATCTGGCTGATTATCAGCTCCACGCACGGTGCGGGAGATATTCCTGACAACCTACAGCCTTTATATGATGCGTTACGCGAGCAAAAGCCGGACCTGTCACAAGTGCGCTTTGGTGCAATCGGGATAGGCAGTCGTGAATATGACACCTTTTGCGGCGCTATCGACAAGCTGGAAGCCGAATTGAAGGCCTGTGGGGCAAAACAGATCGGCGAAACACTCAGGATCAACGTACTGGAACATGAAATTCCGGAAGATCCGGCTGAAATTTGGCTGGGATCGTGGCATCCGTTGCTCAGAGATTTGTAAAGATCGTACTTTTTTATGTGGATAACTCTGGTTAAAAGCTTGGATCAACCGGTAGTTATCCCAAGAACAACCGTTGTTCAGTTTTTGAGTTGTGTATAACCCTTCATTCTGATCCCAGCTTATACGGACCAGGATCACCGATCATTCACAGCTAATGATCCTCAGCAACCTGTTGATCTTACTTAAAGGATCGTCCTTATCCACAGAAAGGTGCGATCCTAATAAGAGATCACAATAAAACAGATCTCTAAATAAAAAGATCTTCTTTTTAATACCCAGGATCCCAGGTCTTTCTCCATCGACTAAAGTTGAGTAGAATCCACGGCCCGGGCTTCAATCCATTTTCACACCGCGTTATGCGAGGCAATTACCATGTTTTATCAGGATCCTTTTGACGTCATCATCATTGGCGGGGGTCATGCAGGCACCGAGGCCGCAATGGCCGCGGCGCGAATGGGTCAACAGACTCTGCTTTTGACACACAATATCGACACTCTGGGGCAGATGAGCTGCAACCCGGCGATCGGCGGTATTGGGAAGGGACACCTGGTAAAAGAAGTGGATGCGCTTGGTGGGTTGATGGCAAAAGCGATCGACCACGCGGGTATCCAGTTTAGGATACTAAACGCAAGCAAAGGGCCAGCCGTTCGCGCTACCCGAGCTCAGGCCGATCGTGTGCTCTATCGCCAGGCGGTACGCACTGCGCTGGAGAATCAACCCAACCTGATGATCTTCCAGCAGGCGGTTGAAGATCTGATTGTCGAAAACGATCGCGTTGTGGGTGCAGTAACCCAAATGGGACTAAAGTTCCGTGCCAAAGCGGTCGTATTAACCGTGGGGACTTTCCTCGACGGCAAAATTCATATTGGTCTGGATAACTACAGCGGTGGCCGCGCTGGCGATCCGCCGTCCATCCCGCTGTCACGCCGTCTGCGTGAACTGCCGCTGCGCGTCAGCCGCCTGAAAACCGGTACACCGCCGCGTATCGATGCGCGCACGATTGATTTCAGCGTGCTCGGCCAGCAAAACAGCGATAACCCGATGCCGGTCTTCTCATTCTTGGGCGATGCTTCTCAACATCCGCGCCAGATGCCGTGTTACATCACGCATACCAATGAGAAAACCCATGACGTGATCCGCAATAACCTCGATCGTAGCCCAATGTACGCTGGCGTGATCGAAGGTATCGGCCCACGCTACTGCCCGTCGATCGAAGATAAAGTGATGCGCTTTGCCGATCGTAACCAGCATCAGATCTTCCTCGAACCGGAAGGGCTGACCTCTAACGAAATTTACCCGAATGGCATCTCCACCAGCCTGCCGTTCGATGTGCAGATGCAAATTGTCCGCTCCATGCAGGGGATGGAAAATGCCAGAATCGTCCGCCCTGGCTACGCGATTGAGTATGATTTCTTCGATCCGCGTGATCTAAAACCTACTCTGGAAAGCAAATTCATCCAGGGTCTGTTCTTTGCGGGCCAGATTAACGGTACAACTGGTTATGAAGAAGCCGCCGCACAAGGCATGCTGGCTGGTCTGAACGCCGCGCGTTTGTCTGCTGAAAAAGAGGGGTGGGCACCGCGTCGCGATCAGGCTTATCTTGGCGTGCTGGTGGACGACCTGTGTACGCTGGGTACCAAAGAACCGTACCGTATGTTCACATCTCGCGCTGAATACCGTTTGATGCTGCGTGAAGATAACGCCGACCTGCGTCTGACCGAAATTGGTCGTGAACTGGGTCTGGTGGACGATGAGCGCTGGGCTCGCTTCAACGAGAAACTGGAGCGTATCGAACAGGAACGCCAACGTCTTAAATCAACCTGGGTGAATCCGTTAGCGGAGTCCGCAGCAGAAGTGAATGCTCACCTGGCTACACCTCTGTCACGTGAAGCGAGCGGTGAAGATCTGCTGCGTCGCCCGGATATGACCTATGCTCAGTTGACCTCTTTATCTGCGTTCGCACCCGCGCTTGATGATGCTCAGGCCGCAGAACAGGTTGAGATTCAGGTGAAATACGAAGGGTATATTGCCCGTCAGCTGGAAGAAATTGAAAGACAACAACGCAATGAAAACACCCTGTTGCCTGCAACGCTGGATTATCGCCAGGTTTCTGGCTTGTCGAATGAAGTTATCGCTAAGCTGAACGATCACAAACCCGTCTCGATCGGTCAGGCATCGCGTATTTCCGGCATAACGCCTGCCGCCATCTCCATTCTGCTGGTATGGCTGAAAAAACAAGGTATGCTGCGCCGCAGCGCTTGATAACACTATTTTGGCGGGGGCGCTTCGCTTGCCCGCCGTACGAATTTGTAGGCCCGATAAGCGAAAGCGCATCGGGCATTTGATTATTAACAGGTAACGACCGTGCTCAACAAACTCTCTCGTCTGCTGGCTGATGCCGGTATTTCTCTTACCGATCACCAGAAAAATCAGCTGATTGCGTATGTCGATATGCTGCACAAATGGAACAAAGCGTACAACCTGACGTCGGTGCGGGATCCCAACGAAATGCTGGTACGCCATATTCTGGACAGCATTGTCGTTGCACCGTATCTGAAGGGTGAGCGTTTTATCGATGTAGGTACGGGACCGGGCCTGCCGGGAATTCCGCTTTCTATCGTGCGCCCAGAAGCGCATTTCACACTGCTCGATAGCCTGGGAAAACGTGTTCGTTTCTTGCGTCAGGTGCAGCATGAGCTTGCGCTTACTAACATCACTCCAGTGCAAAGCCGTGTTGAAGAATTTCCTTCAGAACCGCCGTTTGATGGGGTGATTAGCCGTGCTTTCGCTTCACTCAATGATATGGTTAGCTGGTGTCACCATTTGCCGGGCCAGAATGGGCGTTTTTATGCGCTAAAAGGGCAGTTGCCTGCAGATGAAATTGATTCGCTGCCAGCAGAATTCAGCGTTGAGTCCGTCGAAAAATTACGCGTTCCGCAGTTGGATGGTGAACGTCATTTGGTGGTTATTAAGCCAAACAAAATTTAATTTTTATCAAAAAAAATAGAGAAAAAACGGCTTTTCAGGTGTTAAAAGTCATAGGTAATAGTGTGGTTAAATGTCGTTACATTTCACTAGTGCCTTACGGTTTTGCATCATAACTATAACGTACCGTTTTTTGTTAAAAGCGAAACAAGTCAGCTGTGAAAATATCAGTCTGCTAAAAATAGAACGTAAGAATCACCGTTCGTGTTAATTTTTTATTATAAATGTCAATGAGCGGTTTTTTTGTTGTTAGGCGTTGTTTTTGAAATAGTGGCTATTTTTACGCTTAAATATCAAAAAGATGAAAAGGCATCAATTGCCACGTAAATAAATTATGCGAAGGTGAATATGTTCAATATGTGATCTGGTGCACGCTTTGACGCCAGTGTTTTCGCGGTATTTGCAGTTTTGCATGATCGTTCACAGTTTGCCTAAAAGTAATAAATGTGGGGCAGCGAAAAATATTTAAACATTTATTCACTTTTTAGCTACTTATTGTTTGAAATCACGAAGGCGCACCGTATAATTTGTCCGCTTTTTGATGCTTGACTCTAAGCCATAAAGAACGTTTTATACGACACGCGGCATACCTCGAAGGGAGCAGGAGTAAAAACGTGATGTCTATGTCGCTCTTGAGTCGAAACGTTGCTCGTAAGCTTTTGCTCACACAGCTTCTGGTTGTAATAGCAAGTGGATTGCTGTTTAGCCTCAAAGACCCTTTCTGGGGCATCTCCGCGTTGTGTGGAGGATTGGCAGTGTTACTGCCTAATGTGTTGTTTATGATATTTGCCTGGCGTCACCAGGTACATACACCAGCGAAGGGCCGAGTAGCCTGGTCGTTCGCTTTCGGCGAAGCCTTCAAGGTATTAGCGATGCTGGTGTTGTTGGTGGTGGCGTTGGCTGTTTTGAAAGCGGTATTCATGCCGCTGATCGTTACGTGGGTTTTGGTGCTGGTGGTTCAGATACTGGCGCCGGCTGTAATTAACAACAAAGGGTAAAGGCATCATGGCTTCAGAAAATATGACGCCGCAGGATTACATAGGACACCATCTGAATAACCTTCAGTTGGACCTACGTACATTCTCGCTGGTGGATCCGCACAACCCCCCAGCCACCTTCTGGACGCTCAATATTGACTCCATTTTCTTCTCGGTGGTTCTGGGTCTGTTGTTCCTGCTTATGTTCCGTAGCGTAGCCAAAAAGGCGACCAGCGGCGTACCAGGTAAATTTCAGACCGCGATTGAGCTGGTAATCGGCTTTGTGCATGGTAGCGTGAAAGACATGTACCATGGCAAAAGCAAGCTGATTGCTCCGCTGGCCCTGACGATTTTCGTCTGGGTATTCCTGATGAACTTGATGGATTTGCTGCCTATCGACCTGCTGCCGTACATCGGTGAGCATATCTTTGGCCTACCGGCTCTGCGTGTGGTTCCGTCTGCTGACGTGAACATCACTCTGTCGATGGCGCTGGGCGTATTTATCCTCATTCTGTTCTACAGCATCAAAATGAAAGGCATCGGTGGCTTCGCGAAAGAGTTGACGCTGCAGCCGTTCAATCACTGGGCGTTCATCCCTGTCAACTTAATCCTTGAAGGGGTAAGCCTGCTGTCCAAACCAATCTCTCTTGGTCTGCGACTGTTCGGCAACATGTATGCCGGTGAGCTGATTTTCATTCTGATTGCTGGTCTGTTGCCGTGGTGGTCACAGTGGATCCTGAATGTGCCTTGGGCCATTTTCCACATACTGATTATCACGCTGCAAGCCTTCATATTTATGGTTCTGACGATTGTCTATCTGTCGATGGCATCTGAAGAGCATTAATTTACCAACACTACTACGTTTTAACTGAAACAAACTGGAGACTGTCATGGAAAACCTGAATATGGATCTGCTGTACATTGCTGCCGCTGTGATGATGGGTCTGGCGGCAATCGGTGCTGCGATCGGTATCGGCATCCTCGGGGGTAAATTCCTGGAAGGCGCAGCGCGTCAACCGGATCTGATTCCTCTGCTGCGTACTCAGTTCTTTATCGTTATGGGTCTGGTGGATGCAATCCCAATGATCGCTGTAGGTCTGGGTCTGTACGTGATGTTTGCTGTCGCGTAGTAAGCGTTGCTTGAATTAAGAGCAATATCAGAACGTTAACTAGATAGAGGCATTGTGCTGTGAATCTTAACGCAACAATCCTCGGCCAGGCCATCGCGTTTGTCCTGTTCGTTCTGTTCTGCATGAAGTACGTATGGCCGCCTTTAATGGCTGCCATCGAAAAACGTCAAAAAGAAATTGCTGACGGCCTTGCTTCTGCAGAACGAGCACATAAGGATCTTGACCTTGCAAAGGCCAGCGCGACCGACCAGCTGAAAAAAGCGAAGGCGGAAGCTCAGGTAATCATCGAGCAGGCGAACAAACGCCGTGCTCAGATCCTGGACGAAGCTAAAACTGAAGCAGAGCAGGAACGTACTAAAATCGTGGCACAGGCGCAGGCGGAAATTGACGCCGAGCGTAAACGTGCTCGCGAAGAGCTGCGTAAGCAAGTTGCTATCCTGGCTGTTGCTGGCGCCGAGAAGATCATCGAACGTTCCGTGGATGAAGCTGCTAATAGCGACATCGTGGACAAACTTGTCGCTGAACTGTAAGGAGGGAGGGGCTGATGTCTGAATTTATTACGGTAGCTCGCCCCTACGCCAAAGCAGCTTTTGACTTTGCCGTTGAGCACCAAAGCATTGACCGTTGGCAGGATATGTTGACGTTCGCCGCTGAGGTGACAAAAAACGAACAAATGGCAGAGCTTCTCTCTGGCGCGCTGGCGCCGGAAACGCTCGCTGAGTCGTTTATCGCCGTGTGCGGTGAGCAGCTGGACGAAAGCGGCCAAAACCTGATTAGGGTTATGGCTGAAAATAACCGTCTGAATGCGCTCCCGGATGTTCTTGAGCAGTTTATTCACCTGCGTGCAGCCAGTGAGGCTATCTCTGAGGTAGAAGTCACTTCTGCCAATGCACTGAGTGATGAACAGCTTACGAAGATTAGTGCTGCGATGGAAAAACGTCTGTCACGCAAAGTTAAGCTGAATTGCAAAATCGATAAGTCTGTAATGGCAGGCGTAATCATCCGAGCGGGTGATATGGTCATTGATGGCAGCGTACGCGGCCGTCTTGAGCGCCTTGCAGACGTCTTGCAGTCTTAAGGGGACTGGAGCATGCAACTGAATTCCACCGAAATCAGCGAACTGATCAAGCAGCGCATTGCTCAGTTCAGTGTTGTGAGCGAAGCTCATAACGAAGGTACTATTGTTTCTGTAAGTGACGGTGTTATCCGCATTCACGGCCTGGCCGATTGTATGCAGGGTGAGATGATTTCCCTGCCGGGTAACCGTTACGCTATCGCACTGAACCTGGAGCGCGACTCCGTAGGTGCAGTAGTGATGGGTCCATACGCTGACCTCGCCGAAGGCATGAAGGTTAAGTGTACGGGTCGTATTCTGGAAGTTCCGGTTGGCCGTGGCCTGCTGGGTCGTGTGGTGAACACACTGGGTTCCCCGATTGACGGTAAAGGTCCGGTTGATAACGATGGCTTCTCGCCAATCGAAGTTATCGCACCAGGCGTAATCGAACGTCAGTCCGTCGACCAGCCAGTACAGACCGGTTATAAATCTGTTGATGCCATGATCCCAATCGGTCGTGGCCAGCGTGAGCTGATCATCGGTGACCGTCAGACAGGTAAAACTGCGATGGCAATCGATGCCATCATCAACCAGCGTGATTCCGGCATCAAATGTGTGTACGTGGCTATCGGCCAGAAAGCGTCCACCATTTCTAACGTGGTTCGTAAACTGGAAGAACACGGCGCACTGTCCAACACCATCGTTGTTGTGGCGACCGCGTCTGAATCTGCTGCACTGCAATACCTGGCACCATATGCCGGTTGCGCAATGGGCGAATACTTCCGTGACCGCGGTGAAGATGCACTGATCGTTTACGATGACCTGTCTAAACAGGCTGTTGCTTACCGTCAGGTTTCCCTGCTGCTGCGTCGTCCACCAGGACGCGAAGCATTCCCGGGCGACGTATTTTACCTCCACTCCCGTCTGCTGGAACGCGCATCCCGCGTAAACGCGGAATACGTTGAGAAGTTCACCAATGGTGAAGTTAAAGGTAAAACCGGCTCCCTGACCGCTCTGCCGATTATCGAAACCCAGGCGGGTGACGTTTCTGCGTTCGTTCCGACCAACGTAATTTCCATTACCGATGGTCAGATCTTCCTGGAAACCAACCTGTTTAACTCCGGTATTCGTCCGGCAGTTAACCCGGGTATCTCCGTATCTCGTGTTGGTGGTGCAGCGCAGACCAAGATCATCAAGAAACTGTCCGGTGGTATTCGTACCGCTCTGGCACAGTATCGTGAACTGGCTGCGTTTTCTCAGTTCGCTTCCGACCTGGATGAAGCTACTCGTAAGCAGCTGAGCCATGGTCAGAAAGTAACTGAACTGCTGAAGCAGAAACAGTATGCGCCAATGTCTGTTGCACAGCAGGGTGTGGTGCTGTTTGCGGCTGAACGCGGTTACCTCGAAGATGTGGAACTGGCGAAAATCGGTAGCTTCGAAGCCGCTCTGCTGGCTTACGTTGACCGTGACCACGCTCCGCTGATGCAAGAGATCAACCAGTCCGGTGGCTATAACGATGAAATCGAAGGCAAGCTGAAAGCTATCCTCGATTCCTTCAAGGCAACCCAGTCCTGGTAACGTCTGGCGGTCTGCTTTAGGGCGGACCGCAAGGCATTGAGGAGAAGCTCATGGCCGGCGCAAAAGAGATACGTAGTAAGATCGCAAGCGTCCAGAACACGCAGAAGATCACTAAAGCGATGGAGATGGTCGCCGCTTCCAAAATGCGTAAATCGCAGGATCGCATGGCGGCCAGCCGTCCTTATGCAGAGACCATGCGCAAAGTGATTGGTCACCTTGCGAATGGTAATCTGGAATATAAGCACCCTTACCTGGAAGAACGCGACGTTAAACGCGTGGGCTACCTGGTGGTGTCGACCGACCGTGGTCTGTGCGGTGGCTTGAACATTAACCTGTTCAAAAAGCTGCTGGCGGATATGAAAACATGGTCCGATAAAGGCGTTCAGTGCGATATCGCAATGATCGGCTCTAAGGGCGTGTCTTTCTTTAACTCCGTTGGTGGTAACGTGATCGCTCAGGTAACCGGTATGGGGGATAACCCTTCCCTGTCCGAACTGATCGGTCCGGTTAAAGTGATGCTGCAAGCCTACGATGAAGGTCGTCTGGACAGACTGTACGTTGTCAGCAACAAATTTATTAACACCATGTCTCAGACGCCAACCATCACCCAACTGCTGCCTCTGCCGGCATCAGATGATGATGAATTGAAGCGTAAATCCTGGGATTACCTGTATGAACCAGACCCGAAAGCGCTGCTGGATACCCTGCTGCGTCGTTATGTCGAGTCTCAGGTTTATCAGGGCGTGGTAGAAAACCTGGCCAGCGAGCAGGCCGCACGTATGGTGGCGATGAAAGCCGCGACCGACAATGGCGGCAGCCTGATTAAAGAGCTGCAGTTGGTATACAACAAAGCTCGTCAGGCCAGCATTACTCAGGAACTCACCGAAATCGTCGGTGGTGCATCCGCGGTATAACCAGGTTAATTCGTAGAGGATTCAAGATGGCTACTGGAAAAATTGTCCAGGTAATCGGCGCCGTGGTTGACGTCGAATTCCCTCAGGATGCCGTACCGCGCGTGTACGATGCTCTTGAGGTTATGAATGGTAAAGAGAGCCTGGTGCTGGAAGTTCAGCAGCAGCTCGGCGGCGGTATCGTACGTACCATCGCCATGGGTTCTTCCGACGGTCTGCGTCGTGGTCTGGAAGTTAAAGACCTCGAACACCCGATCGAAGTCCCGGTAGGTAAAGCAACCCTGGGTCGTATCATGAACGTCCTGGGTCACCCGATCGACATGAAAGGCGATATCGGTGAAGAAGAGCGTTGGGCTATCCACCGCGCAGCACCTTCCTACGAAGAGCTGTCCAGCTCTCAGGAACTGCTGGAAACCGGCATCAAAGTTATCGACCTGATGTGTCCGTTCGCTAAGGGCGGTAAAGTCGGTCTGTTCGGTGGTGCGGGTGTAGGTAAAACCGTAAACATGATGGAGCTGATCCGTAACATCGCGATCGAACACTCCGGTTACTCCGTGTTTGCGGGCGTAGGTGAACGTACTCGTGAGGGTAACGACTTCTACCACGAAATGACCGACTCCAACGTACTGGACAAAGTATCCCTGGTATATGGCCAGATGAACGAGCCGCCGGGCAACCGTCTGCGCGTTGCACTGACCGGTCTGACCATGGCTGAGAAGTTCCGTGACGAAGGTCGTGACGTTCTGCTGTTCGTTGATAACATCTACCGTTACACCCTGGCCGGTACAGAAGTATCTGCACTGCTGGGTCGTATGCCATCAGCGGTAGGCTACCAGCCGACCCTGGCGGAAGAGATGGGTGTTCTTCAGGAACGTATCACCTCTACCAAAACCGGTTCTATCACCTCCGTTCAGGCGGTATACGTACCTGCGGATGACTTGACTGACCCGTCCCCAGCAACCACCTTTGCTCACTTGGATGCAACCGTGGTACTGAGCCGTCAGATCGCT
Source organism: Citrobacter sp. Cpo089 (assembly GCF_030332695.1). Taxonomy (NCBI): domain Bacteria; kingdom Pseudomonadati; phylum Pseudomonadota; class Gammaproteobacteria; order Enterobacterales; family Enterobacteriaceae; genus Citrobacter; species Citrobacter sp. Cpo089. The sequence continues at coordinate 25,322 of NZ_JAOWHJ010000051.1, forward strand.
TCTCTGGGTATCTACCCGGCAGTTGACCCGCTGGACTCCACCAGCCGTCAGTTGGATCCGCTGGTTGTTGGTCAGGAACACTACGACACCGCGCGTGGCGTACAGTCCCTGCTGCAGCGTTATCAGGAACTGAAAGACATCATCGCCATCCTGGGTATGGATGAACTGTCTGAAGAAGATAAACTGGTGGTAGCACGTGCGCGTAAGATCCAGCGCTTCCTGTCCCAGCCGTTCTTCGTTGCGGAAGTATTCACCGGTTCTCCGGGTAAATACGTTTCCCTGAAAGACACCATCCGTGGCTTTAAAGGCATCATGGAAGGCGAATACGACCACCTGCCAGAGCAGGCGTTCTACATGGTTGGTTCTATCGACGAAGCCGTGGAAAAAGCCAAAAAACTTTAACGCCTTAATCGGAGGGTGATATGGCAATGACTTACCACCTGGACGTCGTCAGCGCAGAGCAACAAATGTTCTCTGGTCTGGTCGAGAAAATCCAGGTAACGGGTAGTGAAGGTGAACTGGGTATTTTCCCGGGTCACGCCCCGCTGCTCACCGCCATTAAGCCTGGTATGATCCGCATCGTTAAACAGTTCGGTCATGAAGAGTTTATCTATCTGTCCGGCGGCATTCTTGAAGTGCAGCCTGGCAGCGTGACCGTACTGGCTGATACCGCGATTCGCGGACAGGATCTCGATGAAGCGAGAGCCCTGGAAGCGAAGCGTAAGGCTGAAGAGCATATCAAGAGCTCTCATGGTGACGTGGATTACGCTCAGGCATCTGCGGAACTGGCCAAAGCGATCGCGAAACTGCGCGTTATCGAGTTGACCAAAAAAGCGATGTAACACCGGCTTGAAAAGCACAAAGGCCAGTCTGGTTTCCAGGCTGGCTTTTTTTATGGCTTGGTTACAGGAAATATGTAAATAAAAAGCAGTTTTATTATTTCGTGATTTAGATCATAAAAATATTGATTGGTTAAAAAATGAGGCGTAGACTCTTTTTATGTGATGTATGTCACATAATGAACTCAGATAAAAAAAGAGATACCAACATGAAATTGATCAACAAAATCATCGCCCTGTTCAGCAATATGAGTTTTTAGTCTTTCCCCGCCAGCTCTGTGGCGCGAAGCTTAATGCGGTTTATCAGCTAGCGTCATCGTCATTAAATCCCCCCTCCTTCGCTGTATCATTTGTTCTCTATCATTCCTCCCCTCAATTTTCCTAACCCGTTTTTCTGCTTCTCACTGAATCACATAAATAAAATCGTACTATGCTGATGTAATGCTTTATTCATGCGGTAAAAAAATAGCAAAAACATTAACCTAAGGCTTTAATAAGAGCAGACTCCTGGTTTTTGGGAGACAAAAGACGCAGATATAGACGAAAATAGTGAGTTATCAGATGGGGAATCCCCCCTGTTGAACGTTTTATCTTCGGTCCATTTCACGCTGAAAAAAATGTAGTATTTTCAATGTGAAACGGTATAAATTCGTTCTCAAATTACAGTCAGGACGTGTATGTTGAATAATGCTATGAGCGTTGTGATCCTTGCCGCAGGCAAAGGCACGCGTATGTATTCCGATCTTCCTAAAGTGCTGCACACCCTCGCAGGAAAGCCGATGGTTCAGCATGTCATTGATGCAGCTAATGAATTAGGTGCGACTCATGTACACCTTGTCTACGGACACGGTGGCGATCTGCTTAAGCAAACGCTGAAAGATGGCAATCTGAATTGGGTTCTGCAGGCTGAGCAGTTGGGTACCGGCCATGCAATGCAGCAGGCGGCGCCATTCTTTAGTGATGACGAAGACATTTTAATGCTCTATGGCGATGTGCCGCTGATCTCTACCGATACCTTACGTCGCCTGCGTGAAGCCAAACCGCAGGGTGGTATCGGTTTGTTAACGGTAAAACTGGACGACCCTTCCGGCTATGGGCGTATTACGCGCGAAAACGGTAACGTCACAGGGATCGTCGAGCACAAAGATGCAACTGACGAGCAGCGTCAAATCCAGGAAATCAACACAGGCATTCTGATTGCCAACGGCGCTGACATGAAGCGTTGGCTGTCTAAACTGACCAACAACAACGTGCAGGGTGAATACTACATCACTGATATCATCGCGATGGCGTATCAGGAAGGACGTGAAATTGCTGCGGTACATCCGGCACGAATCAGTGAAACGGAAGGGGTAAATAACCGCCTTCAGTTATCCCGTCTGGAACGTGTGTATCAGTCCGAGCAGGCAGAAAAACTGCTGCTGGCGGGCGTGATGCTGCGCGATCCTGCACGTTTTGATCTTCGCGGTACGCTGATTCACGGGCGCGATGTTGAAATTGATACTAACGTTATCATTGAAGGTAACGTAACCGTTGGGGATCGCGTCAAGATTGGCGCTGGCTGCATCATCAAAAACAGCGTGATTGGTGAGGGTTGTGAGCTTAGCCCGTACAGTGTGGTGGAAGATGCCCATCTGGAAGCCGCTTGCACCATCGGTCCATTCGCGCGTCTGCGCCCGGGTGCTGAGCTGCAGGAAGGCGCACACGTGGGTAACTTCGTCGAAATGAAAAAAGCGCGTCTGGGTAAAGGCTCTAAAGCTGGTCATTTGACCTATCTGGGCGATGCGGAAATTGGCGATAACGTGAATATCGGCGCGGGTACGATCACCTGCAACTACGATGGTGCCAATAAGTTTAAAACCATTATTGGTGATGATGTGTTTGTGGGTTCTGATACTCAGCTGGTGGCGCCTGTCACCGTGGGTAAAGGTGCGACGATTGCCGCCGGAACCACCGTAACGCGTAATGTCGCCGATAATGAACTGGTATTAAGCCGTGTACCTCAGGTTCATAAACAGGGCTGGCAGCGTCCGGTGAAGAAGAAGTAATTTATTTTTGCCGGATGGCGGCTTTGCCTTATCCGGCCTACGTGCGGTGACGTTCTGTAGGCCTGATAAGCGTGAGCGCCATCAGGCAGACAAGAGATGAGGGGATAATATAATCCTCCGCTCAACAAGCAGTACCTATAAAAATAACCCCACTCTCTACAAGGCTCGGGGCGCCCGGAATACGGGTATCAGGTTGACCGACAACGACAGGCACAATGCCTAAATTCGGAATCAAAAAATATGTGTGGAATTGTTGGCGCTATCGCGCAGCGTGATGTAGCTGAAATCCTTCTCGAAGGTTTACGTCGTCTGGAATATCGTGGTTATGACTCTGCTGGTCTGGCCGTTGTCGATGCTGAAGGCAACATGGCCCGTCTGCGTCGTCTGGGTAAAGTGCAGATGCTGACTGCTGCTGCGGAAGAACATCCGCTGCATGGTGGTACTGGTATTGCTCACACCCGCTGGGCGACACACGGTGAACCTTCAGAAGCGAACGCGCATCCCCATGTTTCTGAACACATTGTTGTGGTGCATAACGGCATCATTGAAAACCATGAACCACTGCGTGAGCTGTTGAAAACGCGTGGCTACACCTTTGTTTCTGAAACCGACACCGAAGTGATTGCTCACCTGGTGCACTGGGAGCTGGAACAGGGTGGTACGCTGCGTGAAGCCGTGCTGCGTACTATTCCGCAGCTGCGCGGTGCCTACGGCACGGTGATCATGGATACCCGTAACCCGGAAACCCTGCTGGCGGCCCGTTCTGGCAGCCCGCTGGTGATTGGTCTGGGTATGGGGGAGAACTTTATCGCTTCCGATCAGCTGGCACTGCTGCCGGTAACCCGTCGCTTCATCTTCCTGGAAGAGGGCGATATCGCGGAAGTGACCCGTCGTTCGGTCTCTATTTTCGACAAGTCTGGCGCGGAAGTGAAACGTCAGGATATCGAATCTAATCTGCAATACGATGCGGGCGAAAAAGGTATTTATCGCCACTACATGCAGAAAGAGATCTACGAACAGCCGAACGCAATTAAAAACACGCTGACCGGCCGTATCAGCCACGGTGAAGTGGATTTAAGCGAGCTGGGTTCGCATGCCAACGAGCTGCTGTCTCAGGTTGAGCATATCCAGATTATCGCCTGTGGTACGTCGTACAACTCCGGTATGGTGTCCCGCTACTGGTTTGAATCGCTGGCTGGCATTCCTTGTGATGTCGAAATTGCTTCCGAATTCCGCTATCGCAAATCCGCCGTGCGTCGTAACAGCCTGATGATCACCCTTTCCCAGTCAGGTGAAACGGCAGATACCCTGGCGGGTCTGCGCTTATCCAAAGAGTTGGGCTATCTGGGCTCGTTGGCTATTTGTAACGTACCGGGCTCTTCTCTGGTGCGCGAATCCGACCTGGCGATGATGACCAATGCTGGTACCGAAATCGGCGTGGCCTCCACAAAAGCATTTACCACTCAGCTGACCGTTCTGCTGATGCTGGTGGCGAAACTGTCTCGTCTGAAAGGCCTGGATGTGGCTATTGAGCAGGAAATCGTTCACGGTCTGCAGGCGCTGCCGAGCCGTATTGAGCAGATGCTGTCTCAGGACAAACGCATTGCCGCTCTGGCTGAAGGTTTCTCTGATAAACACCATGCGCTGTTCCTGGGCCGTGGCGATCAGTACCCGATTGCGCTGGAAGGCGCGCTGAAGCTGAAAGAGATCTCTTATATTCACGCTGAAGCTTATGCCGCAGGCGAACTGAAACACGGTCCGCTGGCGCTGATTGATGCCGATATGCCGGTTATCGTAGTCGCGCCGAACAACGAACTGCTGGAAAAACTGAAGTCCAACATTGAAGAAGTTCGCGCCCGTGGCGGTCAGCTGTACGTCTTTGCTGACCAGGATGCTGGCTTTACCAGCAGCGAAAACATGCACATCATTGAGATGCCGCATGTGGAAGAGGTGATTGCACCGATCTTCTACACCGTTCCGCTGCAGCTGCTGGCGTATCATGTGGCGCTGATTAAAGGCACCGATGTGGATCAGCCGCGTAACCTGGCTAAGTCGGTTACCGTAGAGTAATCCGTACCTAACTGAACTGAAAATGCCCTGCTATAAGCGGGGCATTTTTTTAAACTTGTTCTGTTTTTAATCAATTATCCCGCCTGTTTTATGTGACAAACCGTCATCTTCAGCTACTGTTTGCAGTGTCATAAAAAGAAAATTTTAGCGAAATATTACTGTCATGGTAATTATTAACGTTTTGTTTTAAATGTATTTTTAGATAAATAGCTTTCCGTATTTTTCATTGTCATAAAACTGTCATATTTCGTACATTTAACTGTCACCTGTTTGTCCTATTTTGCTCACAGTAGCAACTCAAACAACAATTTACGAAAACCGTGCAGGAGACATTATGAAAGTTATGCGTACCACTGTCGCAACTGTTGTCGCCGCGACCTTATCCATGAGCGCGTTCTCTGCGTTTGCAGCAGCGAGCCTGACAGGTGCAGGCGCAACCTTCCCTGCGCCAGTGTATGCCAAATGGGCAGATACCTATCAGAAAGAGACCGGTAGCAAAGTAAACTACCAGGGTATCGGCTCCTCCGGTGGTGTAAAACAAATTACGGCCAATACCGTTGATTTCGGCGCTTCTGATGCACCGCTATCTGACGAGAAACTGGCACAAGAAGGCCTGTTCCAGTTCCCGACCGTTATCGGCGGTGTGGTGCTGGCGGTGAATATCCCAGGACTGAAATCCGGCGAGCTGGTGCTTGACGGTAAAACGCTGGGCGACATCTACCTCGGTAAAATTAAGAAGTGGGATGACGAAGCCATCACCAAACTGAACCCAGGTCTGAAGCTGCCTTCGCAAAATATCGCCGTTGTGCGTCGCGCTGATGGTTCTGGTACTTCCTTTGTCTTCACTAGCTACCTGGCGAAAGTGAACGAAGAGTGGAAATCTAAAATTGGTTCCGGCTCTACCGTTAACTGGCCGACCGGTCTGGGCGGTAAAGGTAACGACGGTATCGCCGCGTTCGTACAGCGTCTGCCGGGTTCTATCGGTTACGTTGAGTACGCTTACGCTAAGCAGAACAACCTGGCGTACACCAAGCTGGTCTCTGCTGATGGCAAACCGGTAAGCCCGACCGAAGAAAACTTTGCCAACGCCGCTAAAGGCGCTGACTGGAGCAAAACCTTCGCTCAGGATCTGACTAACCAGAAAGGTGACGATGCGTGGCCAATCACTTCCACCACCTTCATCCTGGTCCATAAAGAGCAGAAGAAGCCTGAGCAGGGCGTTGAAGTGCTGAAATTCTTCGACTGGGCATACAAAAATGGTGGCAAACAGGCTAATGACCTGGATTACGCCAGCCTGCCGGACAGCGTGGTTGAGCAGATTCGTGCTGCATGGAAGACCAACGTGAAAGACAGCAGCGGTAAAGCGCTGTACTAATAGAATATCTTTAACGAGTTGGCGGATGGCGCTACGCTTATCCGCCCTACAGTTCCGACTGTAGGCCCAATTTGTAGGCCGGATAAGCGTAGCGCCATCCGGCAGGGCAATTTCGTAAACGCGTTTAACTTAAAGAGTGATTTATGGCTGCAACCAAGCCTGCTTTTAACCCACCGGGTAAAAAGGGTGACATGATATTCAGCGTGCTGGTAAAACTGGCTGCGCTGATTGTGCTATTGATGTTGGGTGGCATTATTGTCTCTCTGGTTATCTCCTCCTGGCCAAGCATTCAGAAATTTGGTTTCTCCTTTTTGTGGACCAAAGACTGGGATGCGCCGAACGATATCTACGGCGCGCTGGTACCTATTTACGGTACGCTGGTCACCTCGTTTATTGCATTGCTGATTGCCGTTCCGGTGAGTTTCGGCATTGCGCTGTTCCTGACTGAACTTGCACCTGGCTGGCTGCGTCGCCCGTTGGGTATCGCTATTGAACTGCTGGCAGCAATTCCGAGTATCGTATACGGCATGTGGGGCCTGTTTATCTTTGCCCCGCTGTTTGCGACTTACTTCCAGGAGCCGGTCGGGAACATCCTTTCCAACATTCCGTTTGTTGGCGCATTGTTTGCCGGCCCGGCGTTTGGTATCGGTATTCTGGCGGCTGGTGTGATCCTCGCTATCATGATCATTCCGTACATTGCTGCGGTTATGCGTGATGTGTTCGAACAAACGCCGGTGCTTATGAAAGAGTCAGCCTACGGCATCGGCTGTACCACCTGGGAAGTTATCTGGCGTATCGTCCTGCCGTTCACCAAAAATGGTGTGATCGGCGGTGTGATGCTGGGTCTGGGCCGCGCGCTGGGTGAAACAATGGCGGTGACCTTTATCATTGGTAACACCTACCAGCTCGATAGCGCCTCGCTGTACATGCCGGGCAACAGTATTACCTCTGCGCTGGCGAATGAATTTGCCGAAGCGGAATCTGGCCTGCACGTTGCTGCGTTGATGGAACTGGGTCTGATTCTGTTTGTGATCACCTTCATCGTACTGGCGGCGTCTAAGTTCATGATCATGCGCCTTGCGAAGAACGAGGGGGCACGCTAATGGCTACGCTTGAAATGCAAAACACCACTGCGCTGGCGGAGTCCCGCCGTAAAATGCAGGCACGTCGCCGTCTGAAGAACCGCATCGCGCTGACGCTCTCTATGGCGACCATGGCGTTCGGTCTGTTCTGGCTCATTTGGATCCTGATGTCCACGATCACCCGTGGTATTGACGGTATGTCGCTGGCGCTGTTCACCGAAATGACGCCTCCGCCGAATACAGCGGGTGGTGGTCTGGCGAACGCCCTGGCCGGTAGCGGACTGTTAATTCTGTGGGCGACCGTGTTTGGTACACCGCTTGGCATTATGGCGGGTATCTACCTGGCAGAGTACGGACGTAAGTCCTGGCTGGCTGAGGTTATCCGCTTTATCAACGACATTCTGCTGTCTGCACCATCAATCGTGGTCGGTCTGTTCGTTTACACCATCGTGGTAGCAAAAATGGAACACTTCTCTGGCTGGGCAGGCGTTATCGCGCTGGCGCTGCTGCAGGTGCCCATTGTTATCCGTACCACGGAGAACATGCTCAAGCTGGTGCCGGATAGCCTGCGTGAAGCCGCCTATGCACTGGGTACGCCGAAGTGGAAAATGATTTCTGCGATCACCCTGAAGGCGTCTGTCTCGGGGATCATTACAGGCGTTCTGTTAGCGATTGCTCGTATCGCAGGTGAAACGGCTCCGTTGCTGTTTACGTCGCTCTCCAACCAGTTCTGGAGCACCGACATGATGCAGCCTATCGCCAACCTGCCGGTCACTATCTTTAAGTTTGCGATGAGCCCGTTTGCTGAGTGGCAGCAACTGGCCTGGGCCGGGGTACTGATTATTACCCTGTGCGTACTGCTGCTGAACATTCTGGCGCGCGTCATTTTCGCGAAGAAGAAACACGGTTAATTTTTACGGCGTGGCTGATGCGGCGCCGAATGAGGAAGAGATTGAAATGAGTATGGTTGATACTGCCCCGGGTAAGATTCAGGTTCGTGATTTGAACTTCTACTATGGCAAATTCCATGCCCTGAAGAACATCAACCTGGATATTGCTAAAAACCAGGTAACGGCGTTTATCGGGCCGTCAGGCTGTGGTAAATCGACGCTGCTGCGTACGTTCAACAAAATGTTTGAACTGTACCCGGAGCAGCGTGCGGAAGGTGAAATCCTGCTGGATGGCGACAATATTCTCACCAATACCCAGGATATCGCTCTGCTGCGTGCCAAAGTGGGCATGGTATTCCAGAAGCCAACGCCGTTCCCGATGTCCATCTACGACAACATCGCTTTTGGCGTGCGTCTGTTTGAGACACTCTCGCGTGCGGATATGGACGAGCGTGTGCAGTGGGCATTGACCAAGGCCGCATTGTGGAACGAAACCAAAGATAAATTACACCAGAGCGGGTACTCTCTCTCGGGTGGTCAGCAGCAGCGTCTGTGTATTGCGCGTGGTATCGCCATTCGCCCGGAAGTGCTTCTGCTCGATGAGCCATGTTCAGCGCTCGACCCTATTTCTACCGGGCGTATCGAAGAGCTGATCACTGAGCTGAAAGAGGATTACACCGTTGTTATCGTTACCCACAACATGCAGCAGGCTGCGCGTTGTTCCGATCACACGGCATTTATGTACCTGGGCGAGTTGATTGAGTTCAGCAACACGGACGATCTGTTCACCAAGCCCGCGAAGAAACAAACTGAAGATTACATCACCGGTCGTTACGGCTGATTCAGGAGCTTGTTGTGGATAACCTTAACCTTAATAAACATATTTCCGGCCAGTTCAATGCAGAGCTGGAAAGCATCCGTACCCAGGTGATGACCATGGGCGGCATGGTCGAGCAGCAGCTTTCTGATGCAATCACGGCGATGCACAACCAGGACAGCGAGTTGGCGAAGCGCGTCATTGAAGGCGATAAGAACGTCAACATGATGGAAGTGGCGATCGACGAAGCCTGCGTGCGTATCATCGCCAAGCGTCAACCGACAGCGAGCGACCTGCGTCTGGTGATGGCGATTATCAAAACCATCGCTGAGCTGGAACGTATTGGCGACGTGGCGGACAAAATTTGCCGTACCGCGCTGGAGAAGTTCTCGCAACAGCACCAGCCGCTGCTGGTAAGCCTGGAATCACTGGGCCGCCATACCGTACAAATGCTGCATGACGTTCTGGATGCGTTTGCACGTATGGATCTGGACGAAGCAGTGCGTATTTATCGCGAAGATAAGAAAGTTGACCAGGAATATGAAGGCATCGTGCGTCAGCTGATGACTTATATGATGGAAGACCCACGTACCATTCCAAGCGTGCTGACCGCGCTGTTCTGCGCACGTTCCATCGAACGTATCGGTGACCGCTGCCAGAATATCTGCGAATACATCTTCTACTTCGTGAAGGGACAAGACTTCCGTCACGTGGGCGGAGATGAGCTGGATAAGCTGCTGGCGGGCAAAGATCCGAAGGAATAAGCAGCTTGTTGCGTTCGCCGGGTTCCCCCGGCGTCGCTATTGTAGGCCGGATAAGGTGTTACGCCGCATCCGGCATTCTGCGCCATTCGCCTGATGGCGCTTTGCTTATCGGGCCTACTGTTTATTCGACGATATTCCAACCCCGCGCCTTCCACAATTCCGGCAACTGTGCCAGATCGGTAAACGTCGTCACTTTTGGATGATCGATCGGTTTGTTATGCGGATCGGCGCAGAAGTAGAACACTTCCATCCCGGCGGCAATCCCCGCCTGCGCACCTGCGCTGGAATCATCAACCAGAATGCAGTTCTCAACGTTAACGTCCATCGCTTTCGCCGCATGGAACATCAGGGCCGGATCGGGCTTCCAACGCTGAATATCGTAGCCGCTGAACAGTAAATCAGGGAAATGGTGCAACATGCCCAGCTTACCCAGCGAATGCTGCATTTTGCTGACTGGACCGTTAGAGACCACACACATTGGTACGGCCATGCTGTCCAGTAGCGCATTGGCACCGGCAATCACCTCCAGTTCCGTATCGAACAGACGTGCGACCTCAGCGCGGTAAACCGGTTCTAAATCGGCTTTTGCCAGTTCGACACCGTGCTCTTCGTTGATAATGTCGATGATCTCGTACAGCTTTACCCCCTTGAAGCGTTTGAAAATTTCTTCAAGATCGAGCGTAATGCCAAACGCCTGGAACATGCTGACATACGCGCGAGAACAAATCACTTCACTGTCGACAAGGGTACCGTCACAGTCAAAAAATACGGCTTCTATCTGGGACATGTCATTTCTGTTTTAACAAGTTTAACGTTTTCGTAATGCATTATTGGGCGACGCAATCGTTGCCGTATAAGCAAAATCAATGAAAAAAGTTGCTCATAACCCAACCCTATTGTCGCATTTTGGTATAGGATAGCGACGAATTTTCCCTCCTTGTTCGGAAATTGATAATGAGTCAACAACACACAACCCAGGCTTCCGGCCAGGGGATGCTGGAACGCGTGTTCAAACTGCGCGAACATGGCACGACGGCACGGACCGAAGTGATCGCCGGTTTAACGACCTTCCTGACGATGGTGTATATCGTTTTTGTTAACCCGCAAATTCTTGGCGTGGCTGGCATGGATACCAGCGCTGTCTTTGTTACCACCTGCCTTATTGCTGCATTTGGTAGCATCCTGATGGGCCTGTTTGCCAACCTGCCGGTCGCACTTGCGCCTGCTATGGGCCTGAACGCATTCTTCGCTTTCGTGGTCGTTGGCGCGATGGGGCTGTCATGGCAGATTGGTATGGGCGCTATCTTCTGGGGCGCTGTTGGTCTGCTGCTGCTGACTATTTTCCGCGTTCGTTACTGGATGATTGCCAATATCCCGGTTAGCCTGCGTGTGGGGATCACCAGCGGTATTGGTCTGTTCATCGGCATGATGGGGCTGAAAAACGCCGGTGTTATCGTCGCCAACAAAGACACGCTGGTGTCTATCGGTAACCTGACGTCCCACAGTGTACTGCTCGGTATCCTGGGCTTCTTTATCATCGCGATTCTGGCGTCACGTAACATTCACGCGGCGGTGCTGATTTCTATCATTGTAACCACGCTACTGGGCTGGATGCTGGGCGATGTCCATTACAACGGTATCGTTTCTGCGCCACCGAGCGTGATGTCTGTTATCGGACATGTCGACCTGGCCGGTTCGTTTAACATTGGCCTGGCGGGTGTGATTTTCTCGTTCATGCTGGTTAACCTGTTCGACTCCTCCGGTACGCTGATTGGCGTTACGGATAAAGCCGGTCTGGCGGATGCGAAGGGCAAGTTCCCGCGCATGAAGCAAGCGCTGTATGTGGATAGCGTGTCGTCGGTTACCGGGGCGTTTATCGGGACTTCTTCCGTTACTGCGTATATCGAATCTTCTTCCGGGGTTTCGGTCGGTGGACGTACCGGTCTGACCGCCGTTGTCGTTGGCCTGCTGTTCCTGCTGGTTATCTTCCTGTCGCCGCTGGCGGGGATGGTACCGGGTTATGCAGCCGCTGGTGCGCTGATTTACGTTGGCGTCCTGATGACATCAAGCCTGTCGCGCGTGAAGTGGGATGACCTGACAGAAGCGGTTCCGGCGTTTATTACTGCCGTGATGATGCCCTTTAGCTTCTCAATTACCGAAGGTATTGCACTGGGCTTTATTTCTTATTGCGTGATGAAGATTGGTACCGGACGTTTCCGCGATCTCAGCCCGTGCGTCATCATTGTCGCGCTGCTGTTTGTGCTGAAGATTGTGTTTATCGACGCGCACTAATCGCTGTTTATTTGCCCATATGTAAACAAGCCCGGCATATCGCCGGGCTTTTTCTTTTATGCTTTCACGCGCTGAATGTAGTCGCCAAATGCGGTCAATTGACCGGTCAGATGGTCCAGCGTGCTTTGGTCGATCACTTCACCTGTCTGCGGGTCTACTTTGTTCTGAATGACGCCGCCCATAAATTCCGGCTTGTTCATTACCATGGCGTCGAGGAATACCAGGATCTGACGCAGATGATACTGGCAGCGCGCGCCGCCAATAGCGCCCATAGAACTGGTCTGGATCAGCACCGGCTTACCCGATAATGGCTGATCGGGCAGGCGGGACAGCCAGTCGATGGCGTTCTTCAGTCCGCCCGGAACAGAATAGTTATATTCAGGTGTGACGATGACGACACCGTCAGCCTTTCTGATTTGCTCAGCCAGCGCTTCTACGCTGGCCGGAAAACCTTCTTCCTGCTGGAGGTCGGCATCGTACAGAGGGATATCACCAATCGACGGCAGCGCGTTCACTTCCATTCCCGCTGGAGCAATCTTGGGCAGCGTACGGGCAACCATTCCATTAAACGAACCTTTGCGCAGACTTCCCAGTAACGTAACAACATTCAATGTTTCAGACATGGTGGCTCCTGTTTCATCATGAAGGTTAAATCAAAGCGTATGGCTCTTCGCTGCACATAATTGAGAGAACCGGATCAGACGACCCGTTGGCTCATTGGCGCGAGTCTGGATATCAGGCAAACTTTTCCAGTCCTGTTTACCATCAAACTCCCAAACCTTGAGTTTTTCAATGGTTGGCGTAACCGCAACTGACCACACCAGTACATCTTCCGCATCGCAAATGGCTTCAACCTGCGCCACATGGGCACATTTCAGACGCCCTGCGCCGGGTAAAAGCTGGAGCTCACGCGGATCGTCATTGCACACATCGCCAGTGAGTTTGAGTACGCTCTGGCGCAATGTAATGAGCTGCGCGCGTGCTTCGTTGGGGTCGTTTTGGTTATTGATCCACAGGTTTTCGTTACTGGAGAAGCGCCACGTTTCCGCTGAATTTGGATTGTGAAACCCGCGGGTGGCCCGCTGAAGTTCCATATCCAGGCCGCACGTTCCTTCAGTTGTTAGCACAACGCCGACGATATTCCCGGCATAGGAAATCGAAAAACCCGGCAGGTTCTTATCGCGAAAAACGGGCTTACCTTTGGCCTGAGTAACAATTTCGGGCAGCGTGCTGGTGCCGTAAAGCATAAACATCAGTTCAGCGAGAAGACTTCGGGAAGCCAGGAAACGTGTCCGGCGATGAGCGGGTAGATCTCTTGCTTCGATATGACATGGAGAAGGGAGGCGAGCTGAAACCAGGTGTCCCTCCGTAAGAATCCCTCTGGCAAAATGTGTCGCCATTTGTCGCTCCGTGATTAATGGTCCGTGATTATTACCAGAGTAACATTTACACGGCCTCCGGGCAGGCTTTGCTGCCCAAAAACTAAGCGAAAATGGGAGACATTACGCGATATTTACATTTCTGTTGCCAGAATGGTCGATTTAGCAACACCAAAATGAAGGATCGTCAGGAGATATCGCGATAAAGCGCCTTGATCGTGTCTTTTAGCCAGACGATCTTAGGATTGTGGCTGTTGCGTTTATGCCAAAGAAGAGTGAACGGTACGCGCATTTTTTCCAGTTGCGCCGTATCAAATGGCATCGGCCGTGCAACGAGTGGAAGCTGGTGGAGTTGGTTATAACGCTGGCAATAGACCGGTGCGGTGGCTATCAGCGCGTGATCCGGCTGCGCGGCCATAAACAGCGATTGCTCAAAACCGGGCAGACATAACGCGATATTGCGTGCGCGTCCCATTTCTTGCAGGACTTCATCCAGCGCCCATGTATCGCTTTGCTCCCAGCTAATGCTGATGTGCGGATAGCGCAGAAAGGTGTCCAGATTCCACTCTTCCTGCAGTGCGGGATGATCTTCACGTAGCCAGACGCAAGGCAGATCGGAAAACAGCACTTCATGGTCGATCGACAATGGCAACAAACTCAGCAGTTCGCGCGAACGCGGATGGCTTTCGCGCCCGGTAAAGCCAATATCCACTTCACCGCGAATAATGGCATCCAGCGAGTCATAGTCCCAGTTACGTATTTTGATTGTCGCCTGGGGATAGCGCTGATAAATCTGCTGGGAGAGCGCATTGAACATGATCATCACTAACGGCGTCTCGGCCGCCAGATCAAACTTCAGCCCGCGTGGAGACTCATGGTGCGGCTTATCGAGCAACTGATTGCCCATCTGCATCCATTCAGCAAGGCTCTGCTCCATGCTGACCATCAGCGGCGTCGGCGATAGCCCCAGCGGGGTGTTCACAAACAAGGGATCATCAAACCAGGTCCGCAGCTTCGACAGCGACTTACTGACCGCCGACGGCGTGACGTTCATCCGTTTGGCGGTTTTAGTGACGCTGCGTTCCTGCATCAACAGCTGCAGGCAGAGCAATAAATTAAGATCGAGACTGCTGAGGGATTTCTTCATGAGTTGGCGCGGACCGGTTAGGTGCAACAGTGATAATCAGCATGATACTCACTATGCTACAGCCAATCAGAATCCCGATCAGCATATTCAGCGCATCAAGGCCAAGAACCGCCGCCAGCCAAATCCACAGCGAGGAACCGCAAACCTGCGCAATACCTAATGCCGAGCTGGCGACGCCCGCGCGCAGCGAGAACGGCCCAAGCGCCTGGCTCATCGCAACACCGAAGCCGACCGAGAATCCAGCGCAGATTAACGTCAGCCCGAAAAGCGTTACTGCGTGTGAAGTGGCAAGGGTTAACACCACGCCGGCACACAGAAACAGCACCTGTGAGGTCAGCATCAGAACGCGAGGCTTAAATACGCTCAGAGCAAATGGCGTAGAGAAAGAGACCGCCATACTGATGCCTGCGGTCATGGCCATCGTGGTAGCGTACTCACCACGGTCGAAGCCCATCACTTCCATCAGCAGCACCGGAGATGTGTTCACGAAGGTCAGGATCACCGACACGCTGAGGGTGGTAATGGCCAGACGGCTTAAGAAAAAACGGTTTACCAGTGATTCGGTTGTGTGGTTCTTTTCCGTCGTCGCCATAAGCGTTGCTGGGCGCGATTCTCGCAGGACAAATACCGACAGCAGGCAAACGGCAACACCCATACCCATCATCGTGTAGAACAGGCTCTGCCACGGGAATTTGAGCATAATCAGATGCCCCATCACCGGAGCCAGCACCGGCACGATACAGGTAATACCGTTCAACAACGACAGTACCTTCGCCCGACGGCGATCGTCGAGTGTGTCGCGCAGGATAGCGAAAGCCACCACGTAGCAACAGCCCGCACCTACGCCCTGAATAAAACGACCTATGAGGAATGGCGTACCGCTTTCGGCGAAAGAACATAGTGCAGAGGCGAAAATAAAGATGAGTGCGCCGACTATGGCGACCGGTTTGCGACCTGACTGGTCGGCAATTTTACCGGCGAACAGCATCGCCGTCGCCATTCCCGCCAGATAAACCGAAAACGCGATATGCAGTTGTGCCTCGCTGGCCTGTAAATCGGCAGCAATACGGGGCAGCCCCACCAGATACATATCAATACCGGCAGGATAAAGAAGAACCAGGGCGAAACTGCAGATTAGAAAGCGTGTCATAGCGACCTCATAAGAAATGTGGCGCTAAGCATACGGTCAGAGAGTCAACTGCACGAGTTGCCATTTGGACAACAGTGATTTCCACATGGGAAATTGTTGTTGCCGGGTGGCGGCGTAAACGCCTTCTCCCGGCCTACGGGGCCTGTAGGCCCGGTTAGCATCGCGTCACCGGGCAACACAACGTTACTTACCAATACAGAAGCTGGAGAAAATCCGTCCCAGCAGATCGTCGGAGGTAAATTCTCCGGTGATCTCACTGAGGTTCTGCTGCGCCAGGCGTAGCTCCTCAGCCAGCAATTCTCCGGCCCATGCTCCGAGCAGTTGGGATTTTCCTTGTTCGAGATGCTCCGCCGCTTCTGCCAGCGCCTGCAGGTGACGACGACGGGCCAGGAAGCCGCCTTCCATATTGGTTTCAAAGCCCATGCTCTGTTTGAGATGATTACGCAGTACGTCAACGCCTTCACCGGTACGCGCAGAGAGGCGAACCAGTGAGTGGCCATTTACTTCGCTAAGGCCCAGCGTCTCACCGGTAATATCCGCTTTGTTACGCACCACGGTGATCGGCAGCTTGGCTGGCAGACGGGCAATAAAGTCTGGCCAGATATCTGCCGGGTCCACGGCGTCGGTGGTGGTGCCATCAACCATAAACAGTACACGGTCGGCCTGTTCAATTTCCTGCCAGGCACGTTCGATACCGATGCGTTCAACTTCGTCGCTGGCATCGCGCAAACCGGCGGTGTCGATGATGTGTAGCGGCATGCCGTCGATGTGAATATGCTCACGCAGCACGTCGCGAGTAGTCCCGGCGATATCGGTGACAATGGCCGCCTCACGGCCAGCCAGCGCGTTCAGCAGGCTTGATTTCCCGGCGTTTGGCCGACCGGCAATCACCACCTTCATCCCTTCGCGCAGCAGGCTGCCCTGACGCGCTTCCGCACGCACGGCATCAAGATCGCTGATAACGCTGTTGAGTTGCGCTTCAATCTTGCCGTCAGACAGGAAGTCGATTTCTTCATCCGGGAAGTCGATCGCTGCTTCAACATAGATGCGCAGGTGAGTGAGCGCTTCCACAAGATGATTTACCCGTGCGGAAAATGCGCCCTGCAACGAGTTCAGCGCCGAGCGAGCGGCTTGCTCTGAGCTGGCATCGATCAGGTCGGCAATCGCCTCGGCCTGGGCTAAATCGAGCTTATCATTGAGAAACGCTCGCTCGGAGAATTCACCCGGTCTGGCAATGCGCAGCCCGGGAATGGTCAGAATACGTTTGAGCAGCAGGTCAAGAATCACCGGACCTCCGTGGCCCTGAAGCTCTAAAACGTCTTCGCCGGTAAAGGAGTTTGGGCCGGGGAACCACAAGGCAATCCCCTGATCCAGCGCGCTGCCATCCGCGTCTTTGAACGGCAGATAATCGGCATAACGCGGTTTGGGCAGTTTCCCAAGTACGGTTTCTGCGACCTCACGCGCTTTCAGGCCGGAGATACGCAGGATACCCACGCCACCACGTCCCGGTGGGGTGGCCTGAGCGACGATGGTGTCGTTATGGCTCATGGTTTGTCTCTTCTTAATGCAATAAAAAAGGCGGTCTAATGACCGCCCTTTACTTTATGTTCCGTTTGCCGGATGGCGGCTTCGCCTAATCCGGCCTACACCGAATCAGGAGTTTTTCTTCTCGCGGCTATGCAGGCCACGTTTCTCCAGACCACGGTAAATCAGCTGCTGCTGAATAATGGTTACCAGGTTGCTGACGATATAGTACAGCACCAGACCTGACGGGAACCACAGGAAGAACACGGTGAAGATGACCGGCATGAAGGTCATGATCTTCTGCTGCATCGGGTCGGTTACGGTGGTCGGAGACATCTTCTGAATGAAGAACATCGTCACGCCCATCAGAATCGGCAGGATGTAGTATGGGTCCTGTGCAGACAGGTCATGGATCCACAGGGCGAACGGCGCATGACGCAGTTCAATGGAGCCCATCAGCATGTAGTACAACGCCAGGAAGATTGGCATCTGGATGATCAGCGGGAAGCAGCCGCCCAGCGGGTTTACCTTCTCAGCTTTGTACAGGGCCATCATTTCCTGGCTCTGACGCTGTTTGTCATCGCCCAGACGTTCACGCATAGCCTGAATCTTCGGCTGCAGCATACGCATCTTCGCCATGGATGTGTACTGCGCTTTGGTCAGCGGGTACATGATGCCACGAACGATAAAGGTGATAACGATGATGGAGAAGCCCCAGTTACCCAGGAAGCTATGGATCCACTTCAGCAGTTTAAACAGCGGCTGAGAAATGAACCACAACCAGCCGTAATCCACGGTCAGATCCAGGTGCGGTGCAACGGCCGCCATTTTATCCTGAATTTCCGGGCCGACCCACAGGGTGCTGGTCATCGCGCCAGTCTGGCCAGGCTGTACCAGTACCGGCTGTGATTTATAGCCGATAGCGGCAATGCCGTTACCCAGGTTAGCGGTATAGAAGTTGTTGGTGCCGTCGTTACGCGGAACCCATGCCGTTGCGAAATACTGTTGCAGCATTGCGACCCAGCCGTCTTTAGCATTGACGTTCAGGTTTTCGTTTTCAGCAATGGTGTCGAATTTGTATTTCTCATACTTCTCATCCGGCGTGGAGTACGCCGCGCCACGGAAGGTGTGCAGCGCAAAGTTGCTGCTACCGGTGTCACGATGAGATGGCAGATTGATGGATTGCTTCAGCTGACCAAAGGTGGAGATTTCCAGCGGTTTTTCGCCGGCGTTCTGCACGCTGTAGTTAACGTTGACAGCATATTCACCACGCTTAAGAACAAACGTTTTAGTGAATGTGTTACCCGCTGCGTCAGTATAGGTCATCGGGATCTGCAGTTCGTTCTGACCGTCAGCCAGTACAAACGCGTCTTTATCGACGTTGTACAGCGGACGCGGGCCGTTAGCCGGGTTATCCGGGCCGTCACGACCTGTCAGGCCACTTTGTGCCTGGTAGATGAACTGTGGCGTAGTTTCCAGTAACTGGAACGGTTCGGTAGAACCGAGTTCTTTCGGGTAAGCTGGCAGTGAAGCCTGTTCCACATCACCACCACGGGTGTTGATGGTCAGATCAAGCACGTCAGTTTTAACCGTAATCAGTTTCCCCTGGCCACTGGCCGGTACGCCCTGGTCTGCGGCGCTACCCGCTGCGGTGGTCGTTGTCTGCGTGGTCTGTTGGGCCTGAGGTTGCGGGTTTTTATCCTGCTCCCAGGCTTGCCAGATCATGAAAGACACGAACAGCAAAGCGATGACTAAAAGATTGCGTTGCGAATCCATCGTTAGTGTTCTCTGGTATCAAATGGTCCGGGCGGGACGGGATCGTCACCACCAGGGTGTAAAGGGTGGCATTTTAATACGCGTTTCACCGTCAACCAACTGCCTTTTATCACTCCAAACCTGCGCAATGCCTCAATTCCGTAGCTCGAACAGGTTGGAGTGAAACGGCAATGCGGCCCAAGCAGCGGACTGATCAGGCGTTGATAGACCCGAATGAGGGCTATCAGGACCCGCGAGCCAGGCGACAATGGCGACGCCATAATTTTTCCAACGCTTCCGAGAGAGCACGGTTATCGAGGTCAGCAACCCCTTTTTTCGCCACCACCACGAAATCCATTGCTGGAAGCTCGTGCTGACGTAAACGGAAGCTTTCACGCGTCAGACGTTTAATCCGATTGCGTTCATGCGCACGCTTAACATTTTTCTTGGCGACTGTAAGACCGATACGGGGATGCCCCAGCGAATTCAGGCGGCCGAGGATGGTGATTTGCGGCGTGCCAGCCCGTTGTGGCTGCTGGAAGACGAATGTGAAATGAGTGGGAGTTAACAAACGTAACTCCCTGGGAAATGCGAGCTTAACCACTCAGGGGCTAGCTTTTATTACTTAGAAACGGTCAGACGAGAACGGCCTTTAGCACGACGACGTGCCAGAACCTGACGACCATTTTTATTAGCCATACGAGCACGGAAGCCGTGAGAACGGTTGCGCTTCAGTACAGACGGTTGAAAAGTGCGTTTCATGGCGATTTCTACCTAAACTTGAATAAATTCACTGACTTTTGCGTATACCCGAACGAATTTCGAACGACTTACGCCACAGTGTGGGTGATTAAAGAGGCCGGATTGTAATAATTGTACACTCCGGAGTCAATTCTCTTTCCTTATTTCCCGCTTTTTTCCGCATGGTTTCGCGTAAAAAACAGGCAGCGTTGACGCCGTAAGGCGACCGTTACTCGCTGGGGGTAAGAATTATACGGGCTGGTGGATAAAGCGCAAGGATCGCTCGGGATCTTTATTAGATCGTTTAAGCAGTAAAGCATCTTTACTCATTAATTTTTTCAATATGCGCGCTAAAACCTGCAGCACTTCTCCAGGATCGTTTACACTTAGCCGATTCTGGATCATCCTGTGGATAAATCGGGAAGAATCTGTGAGAAACAGAAGATCTCTTTCTCAGTTTACGCTATGATCCGCGGTCCTGATCGTTTCAATGGATCCTGATCGGGTAAAAATTGCAGATAGCAATTCGCACGTCACCCTTTGCATAGGGTCTTGTCGATGTGCGTCAACAATCATGAATGTTTCAGCCTTTGTCATTTATCGACTTTTGTTCGAGTGGAGTCCGCCGTGTCACTTTCGCTTTGGCAGCAGTGTCTTGCCCGATTGCAGGATGAGTTACCAGCCACAGAGTTCAGTATGTGGATACGCCCGTTGCAGGCGGAACTGAGCGATAACACGCTGGCTTTGTATGCGCCAAACCGTTTCGTGCTCGATTGGGTAAGGGATAAATACCTTAATAATATTAATGGATTACTCAATAATTTCTGTGGCGCGGATGCCCCACAGCTGCGCTTTGAAGTCGGCACTAAACCCGTCACGCAAACGCTGAAAACGCCGGTCAACAACGTTGTTGCGCCCGCCCACGTGGCTCAGCAAGTGCAACCGCAACGTGCTGCTCCGGCGGCGCGTCCAGGCTGGGATAACGTCCCGGCTCCGGCAGAACCTACCTATCGTTCTAACGTCAACGTCAAACACACGTTTGATAACTTCGTTGAAGGTAAATCTAACCAATTGGCGCGCGCGGCGGCACGTCAGGTGGCGGACAATCCTGGCGGCGCCTACAATCCGTTATTCCTTTATGGCGGTACGGGTCTGGGTAAAACCCACCTGCTGCACGCTGTCGGTAACGGCATTATGGCGCGTAAGCCAAACGCCAAAGTGGTGTATATGCACTCCGAGCGATTTGTGCAGGATATGGTCAAAGCCCTGCAAAACAACGCGATCGAAGAGTTTAAACGCTACTACCGTTCCGTTGACGCGCTGCTGATTGACGATATCCAATTCTTCGCGAATAAAGAGCGATCGCAGGAAGAGTTTTTCCACACCTTTAACGCCCTGCTGGAAGGCAATCAGCAGATCATCCTGACCTCGGATCGCTATCCGAAGGAGATCAACGGCGTTGAAGATCGTCTGAAATCCCGCTTTGGCTGGGGACTGACTGTCGCGATCGAACCGCCTGAACTGGAAACGCGTGTTGCGATCCTGATGAAAAAAGCCGACGAAAACGACATTCGTCTGCCAGGTGAAGTAGCGTTCTTTATTGCCAAGCGTCTACGCTCTAACGTACGTGAGCTGGAAGGCGCACTGAACCGCGTGATCGCCAACGCCAATTTTACCGGCCGGGCGATTACTATCGATTTCGTGCGCGAAGCGCTGCGCGATCTGCTGGCTTTGCAGGAAAAGCTGGTCACCATCGACAATATTCAGAAGACGGTGGCGGAGTATTACAAAATCAAAATTGCGGATCTGCTTTCTAAGCGTCGATCTCGCTCGGTAGCTCGCCCGCGCCAGATGGCGATGGCGCTGGCAAAAGAGCTCACTAACCACAGTTTGCCGGAAATCGGCGACGCGTTTGGTGGGCGTGACCATACTACCGTGCTTCATGCCTGCCGGAAGATTGAGCAGTTGCGTGAAGAAAGCCATGATATTAAAGAAGATTTCTCCAATTTAATCAGAACATTATCTTCGTGACGCTATGAAATTTACCGTTGAACGTGAACATTTATTAAAACCGCTTCAGCAGGTCAGCGGCCCGCTGGGTGGACGTCCTACACTGCCTATTCTCGGAAACCTGCTGCTGCAGGTTGCTGACGGCACGCTTTCGCTGACCGGTACCGATCTCGAAATGGAGATGGTGGCGCGCGTGGCGCTGATCCAGCCTCATGAACCTGGTGCTACCACCGTTCCGGCGCGTAAATTCTTCGATATTTGCCGTGGATTGCCGGAAGGCGCGGAAATTGCCGTTCAACTGGAAGGCGACCGTATGCTGGTGCGTTCTGGCCGCAGCCGTTTCTCGCTGTCTACGCTGCCTGCCGCCGACTTCCCGAATCTGGACGACTGGCAGAGCGAAGTCGAATTCACCCTGCCGCAGGCGACGATGAAGCGCCTGATTGAAGCCACGCAGTTTTCGATGGCGCATCAGGACGTACGTTACTACTTAAACGGCATGCTGTTTGAAACCGAAGGGGAAGAGCTGCGTACCGTGGCGACCGACGGCCACCGCCTGGCGGTCTGTTCAATGCCTGTTGGTCAACCGTTGCCAAGCCATTCGGTGATCGTACCGCGTAAAGGCGTGATTGAACTGATGCGTATGCTCGACGGCGGCGATAACCCGCTGCGCGTGCAGATTGGCAGCAACAACATTCGTGCGCACGTTGGTGATTTCATCTTCACCTCCAAGCTGGTTGATGGCCGTTTCCCGGATTATCGCCGCGTATTGCCGAAGAACCCGGACAAACATCTGGAAGCCGGTTGCGATATCCTCAAACAGGCGTTTGCGCGTGCGGCGATCCTGTCGAACGAGAAATTCCGCGGCGTGCGTCTGTATGTCAGCGAAAACCAGCTCAAAATCACCGCCAACAACCCGGAGCAGGAAGAAGCAGAAGAAATTCTGGATGTCTCCTATCCTGGTACAGAACTGGAAATCGGCTTTAACGTGAGCTACGTACTGGACGTTCTGAACGCGCTGAAGTGCGAGAACGTGCGTATTCTGCTGACCGATTCCGTATCGAGCGTACAGATTGAAGATGCGGCCAGCCAATCCGCAGCCTATGTCGTCATGCCTATGCGCTTGTAAAGAATATCGGGCTATCTTACTTGTTAGTCTGGCTCCGGGCAGTGCTCGCAATCCTCACGTACTTCAGTACGCTCCGGTTGCTGTGCGCTGGCCGTAACCAGACTAACTGCGACGATAACGCCCAGGTTATGAGTTGATATGTCGCTATCCCGACTGCTAATCAAAGATTTCCGCAATATTGAAAGCGCGGATCTCGCTTTATCCCCCGGCTTTAACTTCCTGGTTGGCGCGAATGGCAGCGGCAAAACCAGCGTACTGGAAGCTATCTATACGCTCGGCCACGGTCGGGCGTTTCGCAGTTTGCAGATTGGCCGCGTGATTCGCCACGAGCAGGAGTCGTTTGTTTTACACGGGCGCTTGCAGGGTGAAGAACGTGAGACGTCGATTGGCCTGACGAAAGACAAACTGGGCGACAGCAAAGTGCGCATTGACGGCACTGACGGGCACAAGGTCGCAGAACTGGCGCACCTGATGCCGATGCAGCTGATCACGCCTGAGGGGTTTACTTTACTCAATGGCGGCCCCAAATACAGAAGAGCATTCCTTGACTGGGGATGTTTTCACAATGAAGTCGGATTTTTCACCGCCTGGAGCAACCTGAAGCGACTGCTCAAGCAGCGCAATGCAGCGCTGCGCCAGGTGAGTCGTTATGAGCAACTGCGCCCGTGGGATAAAGAACTGATCCCACTGGCGGAACAAATCAGCACCTGGCGCGCGGAGTACAGCGCCGGTATCGCGCAGGATATGGCGGATACCTGCCAGCAGTTTCTTCCCGAGTTTTCGCTCTCCTTCTCATTCCAGCGCGGCTGGGAGAAAGAGACTGATTATGCCGAAGTGCTGGAACGCAGTTTTGAACGCGATCGCATGTTGACCTACACTGCGCACGGCCCGCATAAGGCGGATTTCCGCATTCGCGCCGACGGTGCGCCGGTGGAAGATACGTTGTCGCGTGGGCAGCTAAAGCTGCTGATGTGCGCCTTACGTCTGGCGCAAGGGGAGTTCCTGACCCGTGAAAGCGGGCGGCGCTGCCTGTACCTGATAGATGATTTTGCCTCTGAACTGGATGACGCGCGTCGCGGACTGCTGGCCAGCCGCTTAAAAGCCACGCAATCTCAGGTCTTTGTCAGCGCAATAAGCGCTGAACACGTTATAGACATGTCCGATGAAAATTCGAAGATGTTTACCGTGGAAAAGGGTAAAATAACGGATTAACCCAAGATAAAATGAGCGAGAAACGTTGATGTCGAATTCTTATGACTCCTCCAGTATCAAAGTCCTGAAAGGACTGGATGCGGTGCGTAAGCGCCCTGGTATGTATATCGGCGACACGGATGACGGCACCGGTCTGCACCACATGGTATTCGAGGTGGTAGATAACGCTATCGACGAAGCGCTCGCGGGTCACTGTAAAGATATCGTGGTAACGATTCACGCTGACAACTCCGTGTCCGTTACCGATGATGGCCGTGGTATCCCAACCGGTATTCACCCGGAAGAGGGCGTTTCGGCAGCGGAAGTTATCATGACCGTTTTGCACGCAGGCGGTAAATTCGATGATAACTCCTATAAAGTTTCCGGCGGTCTGCACGGCGTGGGTGTTTCCGTCGTTAACGCCCTGTCACAGAAGCTGGAACTGGTGATTCGTCGTGAAGGCAAAGTGCATCAGCAAACTTACGTGCACGGTGTGCCGCAGGCGCCGCTGGCAGTAACTGGCGAAACAGAACTGACGGGAACTCAGGTCCGTTTCTGGCCAAGCCACGAAACCTTTACCAATGTTGTTGAATTTGAATACGACATTCTGGCGAAACGTCTGCGTGAGCTGTCATTCCTGAACTCCGGCGTCTCTATTCGTCTGCGCGACAAGCGTGACGGCAAAGAAGACCATTTCCACTACGAAGGTGGCATCAAGGCGTTTGTTGAATACCTCAACAAAAACAAAACGCCGATCCACCCGAATATCTTCTACTTCTCCACCGAAAAAGACGGTATCGGCGTTGAAGTTGCGCTGCAGTGGAACGATGGTTTCCAGGAAAACATCTACTGCTTCACCAACAACATTCCACAGCGTGACGGCGGTACTCACCTTGCAGGCTTCCGTGCGGCGATGACCCGTACCCTGAACGCCTACATGGACAAAGAAGGCTACAGTAAAAAAGCGAAAGTCAGCGCTACCGGTGACGATGCCCGTGAAGGCCTGATTGCCGTTGTTTCCGTGAAAGTACCGGATCCGAAGTTCTCCTCACAGACCAAAGACAAGCTGGTCTCCTCTGAGGTGAAATCGGCGGTAGAACAGCAGATGAACGAACTGCTGAGCGAATATCTGCTGGAAAACCCGTCTGACGCGAAAATCGTTGTCGGCAAAATTATTGATGCTGCGCGTGCTCGTGAAGCTGCACGTCGTGCGCGTGAAATGACCCGTCGTAAAGGCGCGCTGGACTTAGCCGGTCTGCCGGGCAAGCTGGCGGACTGTCAGGAACGCGACCCAGCTCACTCTGAACTGTATCTGGTGGAAGGGGACTCCGCGGGTGGCTCTGCGAAGCAGGGACGTAACCGTAAGAACCAGGCGATTCTGCCGCTGAAGGGTAAAATCCTCAACGTCGAGAAAGCGCGCTTTGACAAGATGCTCTCCTCTCAGGAAGTTGCGACGCTGATCACCGCGCTCGGCTGTGGCATCGGTCGTGACGAGTACAACCCGGACAAACTGCGTTATCACAGCATCATCATCATGACCGATGCGGACGTCGACGGCTCGCACATCCGTACGCTGCTGTTGACCTTCTTCTATCGTCAGATGCCGGAAATCGTTGAACGCGGCCACGTCTACATTGCACAGCCACCGCTGTACAAAGTGAAAAAAGGCAAGCAGGAACAGTACATTAAAGATGACGAAGCGATGGATCAGTACCAAATTTCTATCGCTCTGGATGGCGCAACGCTGCACACCAATGCCAGCGCGCCAGCCCTGGCGGGTGAAGCATTAGAAAAACTGGTTTCTGAATACAACGCAACGCAGAAAATGATCGGCCGTATGGAACGTCGTTTCCCGAAAGCGCTGCTGAAAGAACTGGTTTATCAACCGACGCTGGCTGAAGCCGATCTCGCTGATGAAGCGAAAGTCACTGCCTGGGTTTCCCAGTTGGTTAACGTGCTTAATGAAAACGAAATGCACGGCAGCACCTGGAATAGCTTCGTGCGTAAAGACGCTGAACTGAACCTGTTCGAACCGGTGATCCGGGTGCGTACCCACGGTGTCGATACTGACTATCCATTGGAGCATGAATTTGTGACCGGTGGCGAGTACCATCGTATTTGTACGCTTGGCGAGAAGCTGCGTGGGCTGATCGAAGACGATGCGTTTATCGAACGTGGCGAGCGTCGCCAGCCGGTTGCCAGCTTTGAGCAGGCGCTGGAATGGCTGCAGAAAGAGTCTCGTCGTGGCCTCGCTATCCAGCGATATAAAGGTCTTGGCGAGATGAACCCGGAACAGCTGTGGGAAACCACCATGGATCCGGAAAGCCGTCGTATGCTGCGCGTTACCGTGAAGGATGCGATTGCTGCCGACCAGCTGTTCACCACGCTGATGGGCGATGCCGTTGAACCGCGTCGCGCATTTATCGAAGAAAACGCCCTGAAAGCGGCGAACATCGATATTTAAGCCAATCTGTAGGCCGGATAAGGCGGTTTACGCCGCTATCCGGCAAGACGTTGTATTGTGCCTGATGGCGCGTTGCTTATCAGGCCTACAAACGACAACCAATCTACAAAAGGGGAATCTCGATTCCCCTTTCTATCCCCCTTTTCGTAGCTGTTTTTTGAGCGGAATCGCGTTAGCATGAGGACGGACTCATTTAATCCGGGGAACTCATGGCTATCAAACTTATTGCTATCGACATGGATGGCATACTTCTGCTGCCCGATCACACCATTTCACCAGCGGTCAAAACGGCAATTGCCGCGGCACGCGCGCGTGGCGTGAATGTGGTGCTGACCACGGGACGCCCGTATGCCGGCGTTCACAGCTATCTGAAAGAACTACATATGGAACAACCCGGTGACTACTGCATTACCTACAACGGTGCGCTGGTGCAGAAAGCAGGGGATGGCAGTACCGTGGCGCAAACCGCGCTGAGCTATGATGATTATCGTTACCTGGAGCAGCTCTCCCGGGAAGTCGGCTCGCATTTCCACGCCCTCGATCGCAATACGCTGTATACCGCGAACCGTGATATCAGCTACTACACGGTGCACGAATCGTTTGTCGCGACCATCCCGCTAGTGTTCTGTGAAGCCGAGAAAATGGATCCCGCAACCCAGTTCCTGAAAGTGATGATGATTGACGAGCCGGAGATCCTCGATAAAGCTATCTCTCGTCTACCTGCGGAAGTAAAAGAGAAGTACACCGTGCTGAAAAGTGCGCCGTATTTCCTCGAAATCCTCGATAAACGCGTCAATAAAGGGACGGGCGTAAAATCGCTGGCCGATGCGTTAGGCATTAAAGCCGAAGAGGTGATGGCGATTGGCGATCAGGAAAACGACATCGCGATGATTGAATACGCAGGTGTGGGCGTTGCCATGGACAACGCTATTCCATCAGTCAAAGAAATCGCCAACTTCGTGACCAAATCCAATCTTGAAGATGGCGTCGCGTACGCCATAGAGAAGTTTGCACTGAATTAAGATGTTATGGGCAAATGCTTCGTCGTATTTGCCCCGTTTCAGCCATGATTTGTGGTGCTGAATGGTCTCCCTGGGGAATATGCGCAACGCCGCTGCGCATAATCCATTTACGGGAAAATGCCGACGTCAGGGCCCGGCTTTTCAGGATTTTGCCATACAGTTTGAGTCGTAACTTGCGGGTGGCTTTACGGTAAGCGTGATTCATATCTGGCGTATCCCGCAGCAGTACCGATTTGAGGATCTCCGCGCTGTCCAGCGCATAGCTAATCCCTTCCAGCGAGCTGGCGCTGATAAAACCGGCCGCTTCACCAATCAAAAATGCGTTGTCCTCGCCGCAGACGAAGTCTTTCCAGCGTGAGGGGAATAGCACCGTACATTTTTCACTTTTCACCGGTTTGCCGAACTGGAAATGGAACGCTTCCAGCTTCTCTTTCAGCGCGTCAAAGCGTGCCTGTCCGTCCTTCATGGGGTAGGCGCCACCAAAGATAAAATAGCCATCTTTGCTGATACTCCAGGAATAACAGTCAGTTGCATCGTTATCAAAAATACAGGAATAGAACGGTACGGGATGCTTTTCCGCAAACCATTGTTGAATCGCGACATATTTACGGATTTGGTGCTGGGGATAAAGATGACGGCGTACCAGTGAATTCGCACCGTCTGCCCCCACCAGATAATGCGCGGTGATCTGCTGCTCCCAACCGTCGGCGCGGAAGATAACGTGCCATTTATCGCCCTCGCGCCAGATTTTCCGGCACAGGCTGTCGTGATACACCTGCACATCATCAGGGATGAGAGATTTAAGCCATAAATCAAAAGCATGGCGGTTGATATTAATGTAGCTGCGCTGGTAGTTACGCGTCAAAGAAGCGGCAACATCAACCGTTTTAACGCTAAAAATCTGCGGGTTGGCGATAACATCAACGGGTAAGGTTATCCCGTCGCGGATAAACGAACGCTGGGCGTCCGGGGCCAGCAGACCGCCGCAGGGTTTAGTGAAACCTTCGTTACCGCACTGGCGTTTTTTATCCAACGCAATCACGCGCATTTTTCCGCTTAACTGTCGCGCCAGCGCTGCGCCTGCCGGACCTAAACCGATAATCGCTACGTCAAAATGTTCCATCTTTCTGTCCGCAAAAATGAAGATGGCGATACGCTAAAGCCTGAAAGTGAAGTGCTTGTGAAGTATGATTGTTTTAATCGTCTTGTATCAGGGCATCCCATGAAGCAAATCACCTTTACGCCGCGTAATCATCAGCTTACCAATATCAACACCTGGACACCGGACAGCCAGTGGCTGGTCTTTGATGTGCGCCCTTCCGGCGCTTCCTTTACCGGTGAAACAATTGAGCGCGTCAATATCCATACTGGCGAGCTGGAGGTGATTTACCGGGCTACTCAGGGATCGCACGTTGGCGTGGTGACCGTTCATCCAAAGTCGGAAAAATATGTATTCATTCACGGGCCTGAAAATCCTGATGAAACATGGTATTACGACTTCCATCATCGCCGTGGGGTGATTGTTACGCAGGCTGGGGTGGAGAATCTGGATGCAATGGATATTACTGCGCCCTATACGCCAGGTGCGCTGCGCGGCGGGAGTCATGTGCATGTCTTTAGCCCAAACGGTGAGTTTGTCAGTTTCACCTATAACGACCATGTTCTGCATGAGCGCTCTCCGGCGCTCGATTTACGCAACGTCGGCGTGGCTGCACCGTATGGTCCGGTGAATGTCTCCGCGCAGCATCCCCGTGAATACAGTGGTAGCTACTGGTGTGTGCTGGTGAGCCAGACGACACCAACGCCAAAACCGGGTAGCGATGAGATTAACCGCGCCTATGAAGAGGGCTGGGTTGGAGAAAACAGGCTGGCGTTTATCGGTGATACGCTATCAGCCACTGGCGAGAAAGTACCGGAGCTGTTTATTGTTGATTTGCCACAGGATGAAAGCGGCTGGAAACAGCCGGGGGACGCGCCTCTGGAGGGGACTGACATGACCATGCCTGCGCCGCCATCCGGTATTCGCCAACGCCGTCTGACGTTTACCCATGAGCGCGCCTTTCCGGGGCTGGTGAATCAGCCTCGCCACTGGGTACGCAGTAATCCAAAGGCATCTGAGATTGCGTTTTTAATGCGTGATGACAACGGTATTGTGCAGCTATGGCTGATTTCCCCACAGGGTGGATCGCTGCGTCAGCTTACCCAGTGCGCTACGAATATTCAGTCAGCCTTTAACTGGCACCCATCGGGGAAATGGCTGGGATTTGTACTGGAGAACAGAATTGCCTGTTGTGATGTTCAAACGGGCGAAATTGATTTTTTAACGGAACGTCATGATAACCCGCCGTCGGCCGATGCGATCGTCTTCTCCCCTGATGGTCGACAGGTTGCGTGGATGGAAGACGTCGAGGGTTTCCGCCAGCTGTGGGTGACTGAAACCGGACGTTAATTTATGGAGCAGACATTTCTGCCGGGGGAATAACGGCGTTCGTGGCCTGGGTTCTCTCCTCGCTCTTTTCTACGCGGGATCTCACCGAGTTATCTTTGCGAAAGAGATCCCAAGGTAGCAATACCGTATCGAGCACCGCGGTAAAAGGCATATCCAGAATCGCCAGCGACTTGGTTCCCCAGTTCGTATCACTTTCGCTAATCATTGTGGCACTGGCTCGCGTGCCAGGATACGTCCCTTCTTTGCCACCTGTATGTGACATGATGCTGGAACAGCCGCTTACAAACGCCATCCCACTACACATCGTCAGTGTTACCAACATTTTTTTAATCATCATTTATTCATCTGTATTTATCGTGTTTGCATGGTGAGTTAAAGCGATCCGTTGCGAAAATAACATCACCATTTCGTCGCACTGTGGCGGCCATCGCGATTTAACGATAACAACTGCTCCCCCCAGTGTATGCAATAGACAACAAACTGCAAAAAAAGTCAGATGAATACGCTTGAAAAGTTTGTATTAAGACCCATTTTTAGAGTGTAGACAAATGAAGGGCATGCCTGATGGGTGTCCTGGCTACCTGACCTGTCCATGATGGAAGGTCAATATTCTCGCTGATTTCAGGAGCTATTGATTATGCGTAACTTTGATTTATCCCCGCTGTACCGTTCTGCTATTGGTTTTGACCGTCTGTTTAACCTGCTGGAAAACAATCAGGGCCAGAGCAATGGCGGCTACCCTCCGTACAACGTTGAGCTGGTAGACGAAAACCATTACCGCATTGCAATTGCCGTTGCCGGTTTTGCTGAAAGCGAACTGGAAATTACTGCCCAGGACAATCTGCTGGTGGTAAAAGGCGCCCATGCGGACGATCAAAAAGAACGTACTTACCTGTATCAGGGTATTGCCGAGCGCAACTTTGAACGCAAGTTCCAGTTAGCGGAGAACATTCATGTTCGCGGCGCAAACCTGGTAAATGGTCTGCTGTATATCGATCTTGAGCGCGTGATTCCTGAAGCGAACAAACCGCGCCGCATCGAAATCAACTAATTCTGTAGGCCGCTTCAGGCGGCCTTGCTAAGTCATCGGCTTGCCGTCAGGGAGCCGAAAGGTACCTACTCGCTTCTTAGAAGGAGATTATTATGCGTAACTACGATTTATCCCCACTGCTGCGTCAATGGATCGGTTTTGACAAACTGGCCAATGCCTTGCAAAACACCGGTGAAAGCCAGAGCTTCCCGCCTTATAACATCGAAAAGAGCGATGATAACCACTACCGCATTACCCTTGCGTTAGCCGGTTTCCGCCAGGAAGATCTGGATATTCAACTGGAAGGCACGCGCCTGACAGTGAAAGGTACGCCGCAGCAGCCGGAAAAAGAGACCAAATGGTTGCATCAGGGACTGGTCACTCAGCCGTTCAGCCTGAGCTTTACGCTGGCTGAAAATATGGAGGTCTCCGGCGCAAGCTTCACTAACGGCTTGCTGCATATTGATTTGACCCGGAATGAACCTGAAACCATTGCTCCACAACGTATCGCCATCAGCGAACGTCCCGCATTAGACAGTTAAATAGCTCCATGCCTTTGCCCCGCCAGAAATGACGGGGCTTTTTTGTGCTTTACCACCCATACATTGCGACTGTACTCTGCGAGAATCCATTTACTTAATGATGTTATTCACAGGGAACAGGATATGAGTGATATAGCATTGACGGTCAGCGTTCTGGCATTGGTGGCAGTTGTCGGGTTATGGATCGGCAACATAAAAATACGTGGTGTGGGTTTTGGCATTGGAGGTGTGCTGTTCGGCGGCATTATTGTCGGGCATTTTGTCGATCAGGCAGGGATGACCCTGAGCGGCGACATGCTGCATTTTATTCAGGAATTTGGCCTGATTCTTTTCGTCTACACCATCGGTATTCAGGTGGGGCCGGGCTTTTTTGCGTCACTGCGCGTTTCCGGGCTGCGGCTGAATCTGTTTGCCGTACTGATTGTTATTATGGGTGGCCTGGTCACCGCGATCCTGCATAAGATTTTTGCCATTCCTCTCCCTGTGGTGCTGGGAATATTCTCTGGTGCGGTCACCAACACCCCGGCGTTGGGCGCGGGGCAGCAAATTCTGCGCGATTTGGGTACGCCTGGCGATGTGGTTGACCAGATGGGGATGAGCTATGCCATGGCTTATCCTTTCGGCATTTGCGGAATTTTACTGACCATGTGGCTGATGCGCCTTATTTTCCGCGTTAACGTCGATGCTGAAGCCCAGCAGCATGAATCCACGCTGACCAACGGGCACGCACTGATTCAGACGATGAACATCCGCGTGGAAAACCCAAACATCAACAATATGGCGATTCAGGATGTCCCGATTCTGAACAGCGACAAAATTATCTGCTCGCGTCTGAAACGTGACGAGACATTGATGGTGCCGTCGCCAGGGACAGTTATCCAGTTGGGCGACCTGCTCCACCTGGTCGGGCAGCCTGCTGACCTGCATAACGCGCAGGTGGTGATTGGGCAGGAGGTGGATACATCGCTGTCTACGCGAGGTACCGATTTACGCGTCGAACGCGTGGTGGTGACTAACGAGCAGGTGCTGGGTAAACGTATCCGTGACCTGCACTTTAAAGAACGTTACGACGTGGTGATTTCCCGCCTGAACCGTGCGGGTGTTGAGCTGGTAGCCAGCAGTGACGCCAGCCTGCAATTCGGGGATATCCTCAATCTGGTGGGGCGCCCTTCGTCTATTGATGCCGTTGCCAATGTTGTGGGTAACGCGCAGCAAAAACTGCAGCAAGTGCAGATGCTGCCGGTATTTATCGGTATCGGGCTGGGTGTTCTACTGGGTTCAATTCCGCTGTTCATCCCAGGGTTTCCGGTGGCGTTAAAACTGGGTCTGGCCGGTGGGCCGCTGATTATGGCCTTGATCCTGGGGCGTA
The DNA here is from genome assembly GCF_030332695.1 of Citrobacter sp. Cpo089. Classification (NCBI taxonomy): domain Bacteria; kingdom Pseudomonadati; phylum Pseudomonadota; class Gammaproteobacteria; order Enterobacterales; family Enterobacteriaceae; genus Citrobacter; species Citrobacter sp. Cpo089. The sequence goes on from NZ_JAOWHJ010000051.1 coordinate 58,398, forward strand.
TTGGCAGCATTGGTAAGCTGTACTGGTTTATGCCTCCCAGTGCTAACCTGGCGCTGCGAGAGTTGGGTATCGTGCTGTTTCTCGCGGTAGTTGGTCTGAAGTCAGGCGGTGATTTTGTCGATACTCTGACGCAGGGCGATGGCCTGAGCTGGGTGGGGTACGGTATTTTCATTACTGCGATTCCGCTGATTACCGTGGGTTTGTTAGCTCGTCTATTTGTCAAAATGAACTATCTGACGCTGTGCGGCATGCTGGCTGGCTCAATGACCGATCCCCCGGCTCTGGCGTTTGCTAATAACCTGCATGCTACCAGCGGGGCGGCAGCGCTCTCCTACGCCACCGTTTATCCGCTGGTTATGTTCCTGAGGATTATCACGCCACAGCTGCTGGCGGTGATCTTCTGGGGATTAGGTTAAAACTGACTTATCCGGCCTGCATCTCCTGTAGGCCGGATAAAACGCAACTCACCATCCGGCATTACAAACACCCTCTCTCTTTCCCATTGTCTCATCACCCGACTCGCCCTCTCGTTTGAGAATCAGGTTCATACTCCTTAACTGTTCCGGTATAACGACCAGACAACAATATTTAAGGAGCTGTCATGAAGATTTCTCGCCTTGGAGAAGCACCGGATTATCGCTTCTCACTGGCAAATGAGCGTACTTTTCTGGCGTGGATCCGCACCGCGCTCGGATTTCTGGCGGCGGGGGTTGGCCTTGATCAACTGGCCCCGGATTTTGCCACGCCGGTCATCCGTGAGGCGCTTGCCTTGTTGCTGTGTCTGTTTGCCGGCGGTCTGGCGATCTACGGCTACCTGCGCTGGCTACGTAATGAAAAGGCGATGCGACTGAAAGAGGACTTGCCCTACACCCACAGCCTGCTGATTATCAGCGTCATGCTGACTATTGTGGCGGTGATTGTCATAACGCTGGTGCTGTATGCCGGATAGCCGCAAATCGCGACGCATCGCTGACCCGGGGTTACAACCGGAGCGGACTTCACTTGCCTGGTTTCGCACGTTGTTGGGCTATGGCGCGTTAATGGCGCTGGCGATTAAGCACAACTGGCACCAGGCGGGAGTGCTGTTCTGGATATCGGTAGTTGTGCTGGTGATAGTGGCGATTATCCTCTGGCGCTACACCCGCAGCCGTAATCTGATGGATGTGAGTCATAGCGATTTTTCTGAATCTCGCGCGGTGCGTGACAAATTTATGATCTCCCTCGCGGTGTTATCCCTCGCAATGCTGTTTGCTGTAACGCATGTTCGCCAACTTATCGTATTTATCGGGAATTTTGCATGACAGGATGTGAGAACATGGATGTTAGTGATGATGTTTTAAACGTGGTGATTGACCATCAGAAGTGTTTACAACCGGTTGAAGTGTACCGTGGTTTGCAACAAGGAAATGTTCGCCTGGTACAATTTATTCCGCTGGTTAAGCACGATGGTTCAGGTCATCTGACAGACGAATCGGTTACGTCTGAGGCGTGGGGCCGATTTTTAATTACGATATTTGATATCTGGGTACGTGAAGATATTAATCAGATATCTATCCAGCTTTTCGATAAAACGCTTCGCCAGTGGTGTGGTCTGACGGCACAGATTGAACGACAGACCATGTCATCAATGAATACGCGTTGCCAGACATGCTCATTGTTTCAGTATTACCACGGTGATTGTCCTGCGTACTGCGAGGAAAATGGAAAGGGCGTGCTGTGTGCAGGCTATCAGGCTTTCTTCAGCCATACCGCACCGCATATGCGCGTGATGCGTGATCTGCTTAAGCAGCATCGCTCACCGATGGAGCTGATGGCGATGCTGCGTTAAGCTCAGCGGTATTTAACGTCCTTTGGCCAGATATTGCGCCATTTCATCTTCCGGGACCATTCCGCCGCCGGTCGCCCACACCAGATGGGTAGCGTTATTGAGCTGATCCGCGCTGAAGCCGTGCATGTGCTGATAGTCAGCAGAGGCGCAAACGTGTTGCGGACCGGCCATCCCTGCCAGCGCTGACGGTTCGAGGCGAATACCTTCTTCCTGCGCCAGCCAGCCCAGCATATCGTACATAGTCTGATCGTCCAGGGTGTACAGACCGTCGAGCAGACGTTCCATTGCCCGGCCAACAAAGCCAGACGCACGGCCGACAGCCAGCCCATCCGCCGCCGTCAGGTTGTCGATGCCAATATCCTGCACGGAAATCGTATCGTGCAGCCCGGTATAAATCCCCAGTAGCATGCACGGTGAATGGGTGGGTTCTGCGAAGAAGCAGTGCACGTTATCGCCAAACGCCAGCTTCAGGCCAAACGCCACGCCGCCAGGGCCACCGCCGACGCCGCATGGCAGGTAAACAAACAGTGGATGGTCTGCATCCACCACGCGCCCCTGCTGGGCAAACTGCGCCTTTAAGCGCTGTCCGGCCACCGCATAGCCTAAAAACAGCGTGCGCGAGTTTTCATCATCGATAAAGAAGCAGTTTGGATCGGACTCCGCCGCCTTACGGCCCTGTTCAACCGCCACGCCGTAATCTTCTTCATACTCCACGACCGTCACACCGTGGCTGCGCAGTTTGGCTTTTTTCCATGCGCGAGCGTCGGCAGACATATGCACCGTCACCTTAAAGCCGATACGGGCGCTCATAATGCCAATCGACATGCCGAGGTTACCGGTGGAGCCTACCGCGATGCTGTACTGGCTGAAGAACTGTTTGAACTCGGGCGAAAGCAGAACGCTGTAATCGTCTTGTGTGGTCAGCAGACCGGCTTCCAGCGCCAGTTTTTCCGCGTGGGTAAGTACTTCATAAATGCCACCACGGGCTTTAATCGAGCCAGAAATTGGCAGGTGACTGTCTTTCTTCAGCAGAATTTCGCCATTGATGCGCTGCCCATACTCTTTCTCCAGCCGCTTTTGCATGGCCGGAATCGCGGCCAGCTCAGATTCAATAATACCGCCGGTGGCCGCGGTTTCCGGGAATGCCTTTGCCAGGTACGGTGCAAAGCGCGTCAGACGGGCGTGAGCATCCTGAACATCGTGTTCAGTCAGGCCAACATACGGTAAACCTTCCGCAAGAGAGGTGGTGCCAGGGTTAAACCAGGTTGTCTCCTTGAGAGCAACCAGATCTTCCACTAAAGGATACTGGGCGATAAGTGTTTGAATGTTTTCCATAGTCAGTCTCTTTGCGCTTAGATAATAAAGGAAAGCAGGAATGTGCAAGCCAGTGCAATCACGGACGCGATAAATGTCGCGGTCGTATAGTATTTAAACGTTTCATTCAGGGTGGCACCGCAGTACTGCTTCACCAGCCAGAAGAGAGAATCGGTAACGATCGTGCAGCCAATAGCGCCGGAACCGATAGCAATGGCGATGATCTCCGGGCTGACGTTGGGATAGAGCGGCAGCATCGGTGCCACGATTGCCGTGGCGCCCATCATTGCCACCGTGGCGGAACCCACCGCGGCATGCAGGATTAACGCCACCAGCCACGCCAGCAGAATCGGGTGCATATGCATGTTTGAGAGGATCAGTGCGAGGGTATCCGCCAGCCCGCTGCTCTTGAGGATAGCGTTGAATGCGCCGCCTGCGCCGATAATCAGCAAAATGTTAGCAATCGAGCCAAAACCGTTTTCAGTGTGAGTCAGCAACGTACCCATACCGATGTGCTGACGCAGGCCGAGGATGTAATAGGCCACGAAAACGGCAATAAACATCGCGGTGATCGGGTTACCAATAAACTCCAGCAGCGTATACACCGTGCTGCCTTTCGCCATGTTCAGCTCAGCGACGGTTTTTACCAGCATCAGGCCAATCGGCAGCAGAACGGTAAACAGCGTAGCACCCAGCGACGGTAGCGTACTTTCGTCACGCACTTTAAGGTCAGAAAACTCAGCCGGAACCGGTTTAAACGGCAGACGGTTACCCAGGAATTTCAGGTACAGAGGACCACCGATCAGCGAGGCCATCAAACCAACCAGTAAGCCGTAGACAATCACGGTGCCAATGTCTGCGCCCAGCTTGTTCGCCACGAACAGGGCAGCCGGATGCGGCGGCACGACGCAGTGCACCGCCATCAGCGCCGTACACAGCGGGATCGCCAGCTTCAGCAGTGAGGTATTGGTCTTTTTGGCAATCGAAAAAGCCAGCGGAATCAACAGCACCACGCCGACTTCCACAAACAGCGTGATCCCGCAAATCAACCCAACCAGTACCATTATGACGTCGGCGGATAGCCAACGGCAGCGCTGGAGCGTCAGGCCAATGCGTTCAGCCGCGCCGGACACTTCCATCATTTTGCCCAGAATGGTCCCAAGGCCGATAACCGCGGCGAGGAAGCCCAGCGTACCGCCGATGCCACTCTCAATGGCATTGACCATATCCAGCGGCCCCATGCCCATCATTGTACCCACGAAGAAGCTGGCTAGCAGCAGCGCCAGAAACGGGTGGAATTTGAACTTCACGATGGTCAAAACGATTAACACGATGCTTATCAGCAGCGTGCTCACAACCCAGATTTGAGAGTGCATAACTCACCTTGCCCTGTGATTAATATAGGGTTATTGGACAAAAATAAGGCATGGTCTGACAAACGATATAAATCCCCCTTCACATGAGCCAGATTGCATCAAATGAGTGATTTATGTCTAATTGCGCTTTGCTTATGCGATATGGTTCACTTTGATTCACCTTTGAGCTGATTTTTGCAGCGAAATTTTTTACACTCCAGCGCATGAATCAGAAGGAAAGGAGGTGAGAATGGATCCCCTACGCGAAGTCAGAAACCGGCTGCTCAACGGCTGGCAGCTGTCAAAGCTGTATACTTTTGAAGTGGCTGCGCGGCATCAGTCGTTTGCGCTGGCAGCAGACGAGCTGTCATTGAGTCCCAGCGCCGTCAGCCATCGCATAAATCAGCTTGAAGATGAGCTTGGCATCCAATTATTTGTTCGTTCTCATCGCAAAGTGGAACTCACTCATGAGGGTAAGCGGGTATTTTGGGCGCTGAAATCGTCACTGGACACGCTCAACCAGGAGATTCTTGATATTAAGAATCAGGAGCTCTCGGGGACGCTCACCGTCTACTCACGGCCTTCTATCGCCCAGTGCTGGCTGGTTCCGGCGCTCGGCGACTTTACCCGTCGCTATCCGTCAATTTCGCTAACCATGTTGACCGGGAACGACAACGTCAATCTACAGCGTGCGGGTATCGATCTCGCCATCTATTTTGACGATGCACCCTCCGCGCAACTCACGCATCACTTCCTGATGGATGAAGAGATCCTGCCGGTGTGCAGCCCGGACTACGCCCGCCGCCATGACCTTACCGGTTCGCTGGTGAATTTGCCGCACTGTACGTTGCTGCACGACAGACAGGCGTGGAGTAACGATTCCGGGACCGATGAGTGGCACAGTTGGGCGCAGCATTTTGCGGCGAATGTGCCGACATCGTCGGGGATTGGTTTTGATCGTTCTGATTTAGCAGTGATTGCGGCAATGAACCATATCGGCGTGGCGATGGGCCGAAAACGGCTGGTGCAAAAACGCCTCGACAGCGGAGAATTGATTGCGCCTTTTGGCGATATGGCGCTGAAATGCCATCAACATTACTACATCACTACGCTGCCCGGCAGGCAGTGGCCGAAAATCGAGGCGTTTATTGGCTGGCTACAGGAGCAGGTTAAATAAGCGGGTCGCGAATATTTTTTACGCTTTCGCTCTACACGGAAAGTGAAAAAGCGTGCTAAATACGTGATATCACTCCTGATGATTTGCGTAAGGACGACCGTGTTAAAGCCGATTGTTTCCCTTTTACTGTTGGCCAGCGCCACCGTGTGTGCCGCGCAACCTGCGTTGACGGCGGCGCAGTATGTGCAGCAGCTTGGGGTTGGGATGGACGTAGATTGGGCGCGTACCGATCGGGGCATCCGTGAATTCGATCCGCTGGTGGTGAGGGATTATAAGGCGAAAGGGTTGACCCACGTGCGCATTCGCGTGGCGGGTGAGCCTACGGAGGCGCGGCTCATTCATCTGCGCAAGCTGGTGGAAGCCTGCGAGCAGTATGGCGTGATCCCGATAATCGCCTATCAGGCTGACGAGTATAAAAAAGACCCCAGTGCCAGTAACGAAAAAGAGGTGGTTAACTGGTGGGTGGCGGTGGCGCATTACTTTGGTCAAAGTTCGCCGTTGCTGGGTTTCGACCTGATATATGAACCCTCTGATAAGCTCAACCATAATCAGGCGTCGCTCAATAGGGTGTATGACAAAACCATCCGTACCATCCATGCCATCGATCCACAGCGAATGATATTTATCGCGCCGAAACTGCATGCCGCTCCGGAAGATTTGCCCAACCTAAAGTTGCCGCCGCAAAGTCAGAATACCGTGTTGGCTCAATGGCATATCTTCCCGTGGGGGCCGCTGAAAAATAACGGTAAATACCCGTGGACCTCAGGGACAGCGGCAGAAAAGGCCGCCATTCGCGCCCGTATCAATACCGCCATTCACTGGCAGCAGAAAACCGGTCATGTTAGTTGGGTAGGAGGCTGGTCGCCGGGAGAAACCATCAGGAACGCGCCTTCTGCCTCGCAAATGGCGTTTGCCCGCTTTATGGCTTGCGAGCTGAAGAAAGCGAAAATTCCCTATGCTATCAATGCGGATACGCAGTTCTATGATGGTGAGGAAGGGGCATGGCGTCCGGCGCTGGAGCCGTTGTTGAATACCATGATTGCCCCTGAGTGTGAAAAGCCCGGCGAGAAGCCGGGCCATCATACGCTTAAACCGCCTGTCCCTGATGCGACACGCGTGACGCCAGCGGAAGCCAGCAAACAAAAATCAACAGCCCCATAAGGGTCATCAGCAGGCCCAGACTGGCTTGCCCGGTCTGCGGCAGCATGGCGGAGAACCACGCCAGCACGCCGGAACCAATGTTTTGTAATCCACCAACCAGCGCACCAGCAGTACCGGCCAGGAACGGGAAAGGCTCCATTGCGCCGCTGGTTGCCAACGGAAACAGCATCCCGGCGCCGAAGAAAAACAGTGCGGCGGGAACCAGCAGCGTCCAGACGTTCATCACGTCGAACAGACCAGGGATCCACATCATCAAACCGGCGACCAGACAGCAGATAACCGACTGCCACATTAGCGTCGAGAAACGCTTATTCGGGCGACCGGCGAACCAGGCACCAAAAAACGCCGCCGGAATGGGTAGAATAAACAGGATACTGACCACCATGCTGCTTAAGCCGAGACGCGCGCCTAACAACACACCGGAACAGGCTTCGAAGACCGCAACGCCCGCCAGGCCGCCGATCAGCATCAGCACGTAACAGGTGAAAGAGCTGTTGCCAAACAGCGTTTTGTAGCTGGCGATAAGCCGTGGACGCGGAGCACCTGCGGGGCGCGTTTCCGGCATCCAGCGCGCCATGCTAAACGTGACGCCTGCGCACAGCACCAGCAGGAAGATGTAACAGGCACGCCAGTTCCACAGGGTATCCAGCATACCGCCAATCAATGGTGCCAGCAGTGGGCTGACAAGAATCCCCATGTTTAACAGGCTATTAGCGTGGCGTAACTGCGTGCCTTCGTACAGGTCGCGCGGTAACGTTCGCGCCATCACACCGCCGACGCCCGTTCCCATCCCCTGTATTGCGCTGGCGATAATCAATACCGTCAGGCTGTGGGTGGTTATGGCGACCAGCGTAGCCAGCATAAAAATGGACATCCCGGCGAGGATCACTGGGCGGCGGCCAACGCGATCGGAAAGTGGGCCGTAAATCAGTTGTGACAGACCGTAGGTCAACAGATAGGCGGCCATCACGCTTTGCACCGCCCCTTCGCGAACGTTCAGTTCACGTGCCATATCAGCAATCGCGGGGATATAAATGGTTTGCGCCATCTGACCTACCGCCACCAGTAATACCAACATCAACAACAAATTGACGCTTCTATGCCTTTTCATTTCGCTGATTACTTTTCAAAAAGTGAAAAAATAAGAATAAGGTGCTGCACTTTCCCGTAAATGCGCGTGGAATCTACCACAACAGAAAAAGAAGGCCAGATAGTGGGCTGGAATGTTTAAACGATGAACGGCAGGAAATGTAAACAAAAAGCGGCAACAAATGTTGCCGGATTGCATCGGGTTTACAGAGGTCATGATAAGCGTAGCAAAACTGCGCCTATGGCAATGCCTCCAGCCGCAACAAGACGTATTCCGGCAACCTTCTCTTTCAGTAGCAGCCACGCGAGCAGCGCGCCAAACAGGATGGAAGTTTCACGCAGCGCAGCGACTACCGCCAACGGAGCCTGAGTCATGGCCCACAGCGCCAGACCGTAAGAACCCATTGTGCCAATTCCGCCAAGAATACCTTTCTTCCACTGCTGTACCAGATAGCGTGACGCTTCCCGGCGTCGGGCAATCATCGCCCAGCCCAGCAGGCAGGAGCCGTTCAGAAAGAAGGTCCACAGCGTATAACCCAGCGCGGTTTCTGATAAACGTACGCCTGTGCCATCAACCAGCGTATATCCGGCGATAAAGCAGGCGTTAATGAGCGCCAGCACGATCCCGCGTTGCGAGCTGCTGCGTCCGTTAAACGCCATGCCGAGGATCGCCAGACAGATCGTGGCAATCCCCACCCAGGCTAGAATAGAGAGGCTATCGCCAAGAAACAGGACGCTGATAATTGCGACCAGCAGCGGCGCTGTGCCGCGCATTAACGGATAGGTCTGGCTCATATCCGAAACCTGATAGGTTTTGGCGACCAGGACGGTATATACAATTTGCAACACAGTTGAGACGGCTAAAAACGGCAGGCTGGCGGCGGAAGGTTGCGGCGCAAAGGGTAAGCAAATCAATGCCATAATTGCAGCAGAACCGCTGACACCGATCGCTGAGTACAGTTTATCGTTTCCAGCTTTAACAATGGCATTCCAGCTGGCATGCAGCAGCGCGGCGAACAGCAAAATGCAGAAAACAGAAAGCGTCATGGTGGAATTCTTCCCTGAGAATGTCATAAAAACGTAACATATTGGCGCGACACAAGCACCAGGGAGAAGGTGAAAGGGGAGCGGAGTGTTACCCGCCCCCCTTAGGTGCGACTTGAATCTGAATTACTTAACGTATTTCAGAACGGCATCAAGTAGTTGCAGTGCTGCAACAATGAGTTTGAGGATAAGAATAGCGATATCCACGAGGCTCATACGCTCTCCTTTTGGTACAAGGAGCACGGTGCTGACGTACCTCGCCGCTGCCTGTTGCCAGCACCTTTGTTGACATAACACAGTGTGCTCACACGGGGGTTAAGGCGCTGACGGCACCACCCGTTTCAGCCAGGACTTTGATGCGCCGGTTTACGATGCGGCCCCCGCATAACACCTTGCGTACCGAGACATTATAGATAAATACTGTATAAATTAACAGTATTTTATGGATGTTACGCTATTCATGTTCCATACTCAAAACCATCAAAATTCGTGCCGAAATTGCGTGTTCTTCGCAGAACGCGTATACTTTTTTCGTTGACATAACACAGTGTGTTCGGCGGCTACCAACCGCACAGCACTGAAAAAAACCTCGCTCCGGCGGGGTTTTTTGTTTTTCAGCAATGCACAACGAAATGTGATCATTGACGCATTTTTATGCAGATGAAAATTTTTCCATTGTCACGCTGAAAAACCTGTGTTTGTATAAATCCAGTTAATCAACAAACAGACAGGTCCCTAATGAACCCTTCCATGCTGACTGCGACCCTACTAAAAACTGCGCCATCTCGCGCAGCGGTCGTCGTGCGTGTGGTGGTGGTCGTCGGCAATGCGCCGTAGGGTCCGAATCAACACACGATTCCAAAACCCCGCCGGCGCAAACCGGGCGGGGTTTTTCGTTTCAGAGACCTGCCCGGAGCAAAGGCCCAGAATAAAAGGACTGGAGCATGGCAAGTTCGGGCATAACATCCAAGCGTACGCGTTTTACGGGCGCAGAATTCATCGTTCATTTCCTGGAACGCCAGGGTATTCAGGTTGTTACCGGTATTCCCGGCGGATCGATTCTTCCCGTCTATGACGCCTTAAGTCAAAGCACGCAAATCCGTCATATCCTGGCGCGCCACGAGCAAGGAGCAGGGTTTATCGCGCAGGGAATGGCGAGAACTGATGGCAAACCCGCCGTCTGTATGGCCTGCAGCGGACCGGGTGCAACCAATCTGGTGACCGCCATTGCCGATGCGCGTCTGGATTCCATCCCGCTGGTGTGTATCACCGGGCAGGTTCCGGCTTCAATGATCGGCACCGACGCCTTCCAGGAAGTCGACACCTACGGCATCTCTATCCCCATCACTAAGCACAACTATCTGGTCCGCCATATCAGTGAATTACCGCAGGTCATGAGCGATGCGTTCCGCATTGCGCAGTCCGGACGTCCAGGCCCGGTGTGGATAGACATTCCTAAGGATATTCAAACCGCTGTTTTTGACATTGAAGAGATGCCGGAGCCCGCGCAGAAAATGGCGGCACCAGCGTTCAGCCAGGACAGCATTCGCGATGCCGCAGCCATGATTAACGCCGCACAGCGTCCGGTGCTGTACCTCGGAGGCGGCGTGATTAACGCACCTGAGCGCGTGCGCGAACTGGCAGAAAAAGCGACGCTGCCCACCACCATGACCTTAATGGCGCTAGGTATGCTGCCGAAAGCGCATCCGCTGTCGTTAGGCATGCTGGGCATGCACGGCGCTCGCAGCACTAACTTTATTCTGCAAGAAGCGGATTTATTGATTGTTCTGGGCGCACGTTTTGATGACCGGGCGATTGGTAAAACGGAGCAGTTCTGCCCGAACGCCAAAATCATTCACGTAGATATCGACCGCGCGGAGCTGGGTAAAATCAAACAACCGCACGTGGCGATTCAGGCGGATGTCGATGAGGTTCTGGCGCAATTGATCCCATTAATTGACGCGCAGCCGCGAGAGTCGTGGCATCAGACGGTGGCCGATTTACAACGTGAATTCCCTTGCACTATTCCTCAGGAAAGCGACCCGCTCAGCCACTATGGATTGATCAACGCCGTGGCTGCCTGCGTAGACGATAGCGCCATTATCACCACCGACGTAGGCCAGCATCAGATGTGGGCGGCACAGGCTTATCCGCTGAACCGTCCGCGTCAGTGGCTGACCTCCGGCGGTCTGGGGACCATGGGCTTTGGCCTGCCAGCGGCAATTGGTGCAGCGCTGGCCAATCCAGACAAAAAAGTGCTGTGCTTCTCCGGCGACGGCAGCCTGATGATGAATATTCAGGAAATGGCGACAGCCAGCGAAAATCAGCTGGATATTAAAATCATCCTGATGAATAACGAAGCGTTGGGTCTTGTATATCAGCAGCAGAGTCTGTTCTATAAGCAGGGTGTTTTTGCCGCGACCTATCCGGGGATGATTAACTTTATGCAGATAGCCGCCGGGTTTGGTCTCGAAACCTGCGATCTGAATAACGAAGCGGACCCACAGGCAGCGTTGCAGGAGATTATTAATCGCCCTGGGCCTGCGCTGATCCACGTGCGCATCGATGCCGAACAGAAAGTGTACCCGATGGTGCCGCCGGGTGCGGCAAACACAGAAATGGTGGGGGAATAAGCCATGCAACAGCAGACTCATGACAACGTAATCCTGGAACTCACCGTACGCAACCATCCGGGCGTAATGACTCACGTTTGCGGGCTGTTCGCCCGCCGCGCGTTCAACGTAGAAGGCATTCTCTGTCTACCGATTCAGGACAGCGATAAGAGCCGCATCTGGCTACTGGTCAACGACGATCAACGTCTTGAGCAGATGATAAGCCAGATCGACAAGCTGGAAGATGTGGTGAAAGTGGCCCGCAACCAGTCCGATCCGTCGATGTTTAACAAAATCACCGTGTTCTTTGAGTAAGTTAGTCGCCGTCTGAATCCGGGGTGATCACTTTGACAGAGCCGTTCCGGCAGTGGGTTGCGTAATCTGCCGGTAACGGACGGTCGCTTATCAGTACGTCAAAGGTGGAAAGTGGACCAATGCTGGCGGGGGCGACCTCATCGAACAGGGCGTGGCGCGTCAGCAGAATTTTGCGTAATCCGCGTTCCATCGCTTTGCGTTTTGTGGCCAGATCGTCCGGATTGAACCAGCTAACGCCGAAATGCTCATGGACTCCGCTGGCGGAGATAAAGACTTTCCGTGGGTTGAGTGCATCCAGCGGGGAGGGATTGCTGGTGTCGTAAAAGGCGTCACTTTTCGCCCGGTAGGTCCCCCCGCAAAGAATCGCTGTGGCGTTGGGCTTTTCATTTAGCGCTACGAACACCCGGTGCGAGTAGCAAATCCCGGTAAAGGAAATATCGTCCGGGATCATGCTGACCACCAACGGCATTTCCGCACCATTATCAAAAAAGACCAGATCATTTTCACTCACCAGTCCCGCAGCCAGAATGGCAACCGGTAAATCGTCGCGGTGATACTGTTTTTGCGCGGGGAGTGGCGCGTTAACGATGGCGGCAGGTTTGTTCACCATCACAATGTAACCACCGAGCAGCGTGAGCGGTAACGGCTCGTCATCCTGACTGAGATCCCGACGAATAGTCATCACGGAAACTTCCAGCATTCGTGCCGCCTCTTTCAGATGGATTCGGTCGGTCTTCTTCAACAATTCCATCAGACGTCGAATACGTTCTTTTTGCTTAGTTTCCATGTGCTTCTCCACGAATCATGTTCCCATGTTCCTTCAGTAACATTTTTGTGTTTCTGAGAACATGGCATTGCCGCATTACTATACGTCTGACTATTCGGAAATAAAAGCGTGTTTTTTCACGTTTTATTGATTATATCCAGTTAACTTTCAGTCAATTGTAAGCAACTTCATCATTTGTAGTGTGATGTGGATGCAACATTTAGCGCAATAAATAAACAATAAAATGATCTTCCAATCGCGATCCTAGTCACAAATGATACGAAAGTAACATGATAATGTTATTTTAATATCATTGTTGTGTGATTGTTTCTGAGAGGTAGTAAAATGGATATCGCGGTTATTGGCTCCAACATGGTGGATCTCATCACCTACATCAACCAGATGCCCAAAGAAGGGGAAACGCTGGAAGCACCGGCGTTCAAAATTGGCTGCGGGGGCAAAGGCGCAAATCAGGCCGTTGCGGCCGCTAAGCTCAATTCTAAAGTGCTGATGCTGACAAAAGTCGGTGATGATATTTTTGCGGATAACACTATTCGCAATCTTGAATCCTGGGGAATTAATACCACCTATGTCGAAAAGGTACCCTGCACCAGCAGCGGTGTCGCACCGATCTTTGTTAATGCGAACTCCAGCAACAGTATTCTGATTATTAAAGGAGCGAACAAATTTCTCTCCCCGGAAGATATCGATCGTGCGGCGGAAGATCTGAAAAAATGTCAGCTTATTGTCCTGCAACTGGAAGTGCAGCTGGAAACCGTTTATCACGCGATTGAATTTGGCAAAAAACATGGTATTGAAGTGTTACTAAATCCCGCCCCTGCATTACGGGAATTAGATATGTCTTATGCCTGTAAATGTGATTTTTTTGTGCCGAATGAAACCGAGTTGGAAATATTAACCGGTATGCCAGTGGATACTTATGACCATATTCGCGCAGCGGCACGTTCTCTGGTTGATAAAGGTCTGAACAATATTATCGTCACCATGGGTGAGAAAGGTGCGCTGTGGATGACGCGTGACCAGGAAGTCCATGTTCCAGCGTTTAAAGTGAACGCTGTCGATACCAGTGGCGCAGGCGACGCTTTCATCGGTTGTTTTGCTCACTATTACGTTCAAAGCGGTGATGTGGAAGCCGCCATGAAAAAAGCCGCTCTCTTCGCTGCTTTCAGCGTTACCGGGAAAGGCACTCAATCATCTTATCCAAGCATCGAACAATTTAATGAGTTTCTTACCTTAAACGAATAATACTCCTGCACTGTAAAAGGTAGCACTATGAACGATAAAAACATCATTCAGATGCCTGACGGCTATTTGAATAAGACCCCTCTGTTCCAGTTTATTTTGTTATCCTGTTTATTCCCGTTATGGGGATGCGCAGCCGCATTAAATGATATTCTGATTACGCAATTCAAAAGCGTATTTTCACTCAGCAACTTTGCCTCGGCATTAGTTCAGAGTGCCTTTTATGGCGGTTATTTTTTAATTGCGATTCCAGCATCTCTGGTGATTAAAAAGACCAGTTATAAAGTCGCCATCTTAATGGGGCTGACCCTTTATATCGTTGGGTGTACGCTCTTCTTCCCGGCATCGCACATGGCCACCTACACCATGTTCCTTGCGGCGATTTTCGCGATTGCGATTGGTCTGAGCTTCCTGGAAACAGCAGCCAACACCTACAGCTCAATGATCGGCCCAAAAGCGTATGCCACTTTACGCCTGAACATCAGTCAGACTTTTTATCCTATTGGTGCGGCTGCTGGCATTCTGCTAGGTAAATATCTGGTCTTCTCTGAGGGCGAAAGCCTGGAAAAACAGATGGCCGGGATGAACGCTGAGCAGATCCATAACTTTAAAGTGTTGATGCTGGAAAATACCCTTGAGCCATACAAGTACATGATTATGGTACTGGTTGTGGTGATGGTGTTATTCCTCCTGACTCGCTTCCCGACATGTAAAGTCGCGCAAACCACGAGTCATAAACGCCCGTCAGCGATGGATACACTGCGTTATCTGGCCAGCAATGCCCGTTTCCGTCGTGGAATTGTGGCGCAATTTCTTTATGTGGGGATGCAGGTCGCGGTGTGGTCATTCACCATCCGTCTGGCACTGGAATTAGGTGATATCAACGAGCGCGACGCCTCAACCTTCATGGTCTATAGCTTCGCCTGCTTCTTTATCGGCAAGTTTATCGCCAACATTTTGATGACGCGCTTCAATCCGGAAAAAGTGCTGATTCTCTATTCCATTATTGGTGCGCTGTTCCTCGTCTATGTTGCACTGGCGCCAAGCTTCAGCGCTGTGTATGTCGCAGTGCTGGTGAGTGTCCTGTTTGGACCCTGCTGGGCGACAATCTATGCGGGTACGCTTGATACCGTGGATAACGAGCATACCGAAATGGCAGGTGCCGTCATTGTCATGGCGATTGTCGGTGCGGCGGTAGTTCCGGCGATTCAGGGCTATGTGGCCGATATGTTCCATTCATTGCAACTTTCGTTCCTGGTCTCCATGCTGTGCTTTGTGTACGTCGGTATCTACTTCTGGCGTGAAAGCAAAGTGCGCAACAACCTGGCTGAAGCGACAGTTTCCTGAGGAGAGCGATCATGACAACACGTTTAACGCTGTGGCGGGAACTCTTTGCAGAGCATCCGCGAATCTTACTGAAGAATAGCGACTTCACGGTTACCGCATTTCGTTACGCCAGTGGAGTGGAAGGGCTGAAGGTAGAAAACAGTCGTGGACATCTGGTTATTCTGCCCTGGATGGGGCAGATGATCTGGGATGCTCAGTTTGATGGCCATGACCTGACCATGCGTAACATGTTCAGTCAGCCGAAACCGGCGGCGGAAGTGGTGGCGACCTACGGCTGTTTTGCCTTCCACTCAGGTCTGTTGGCAAATGGCTGCCCATCACCAGAGGATTCACATCCTTTGCACGGTGAAATGGCTTGTGCCGCGATGGATGAAGCCTGGCTGGAGCTGGAGGGTGAGAATTTGCGCGTGGGCGGACGCTATGAGTATGTGATGGGGTTCGGTCATCATTATCAGGCACATCCTGCGGTGGTAATGCACAAAGCGAGCGCGCTGTTTGATATTCAGATGGCGGTTACCAACCTTGCCTCAGTGGCAATGCCGTTGCAGTACATGTGCCATATGAACTATGCCTACGTACCGGAAGCCACCTTCAGCCAGAATATTCCGGATGAGGCCATGAAGCTGCGTGAGTCGATACCCGCGCATGTTAAACCGACTGAGCAGTGGCTGGCGTTTAATCAGCGGATTGTACAGGGCGAGGCTTCTCTGGCGCGGCTCAATGAACCCCATTTTTACGATCCGGAAATTGTCTTCTTTGCTGACCAATTGGACAGGTACACCGATAAGCCAGAATTTAGCATGATCGCGCCTGATGGCACCACATTCGTTACGCGTTTCTCCAGCACGGAGCTGAATTATGTGACGCGTTGGATCCTCTACAACGGCGATCAGCAGGTTGCGGCATTCGCCTTGCCTGCAACCTGTCGACCTGAAGGATTCCTGGCAGCACAACGCAATGGCACCTTGATTGAAATAGAACCGCAGCACACCCGGACATTTACAGTCACAACTGGCATAGCCTGATCGCTCAAGGCTTGAACACCAAAGCACTTATCGTTAAGGTAAGCGCTTTTGCTGGGTGGCGGCATTAATGCCTTATCCGGCCTACAACGGCACCTGCCCGTAGGCCTGATAAGCGTAGCGCCATCAGGCATGCCTTAGCGCCAGGATGAACCCATGATTACCGTTGCCCTTATTGACGACCACCTCATCGTCCGCTCCGGCTTTGCCCAACTGCTGGGGCTGGAACCTGATTTGCAGGTGGTCGCTGAGTTTGGCTCAGGCAGTGAGGCGCTGGCGGGATTACCGGGACGCGGCGTGCAGGTGTGTATCTGCGACATCTCTATGCCTGATATCTCCGGTCTTGAACTGTTAGGCCAGTTGCCAAAAGGAATGGCGATTATCATGCTCTCTGTCCACGACAGCCCGGCACTGGTGGAGCAGGCGCTCAACGCGGGCGCGCGTGGTTTCCTTTCTAAACGTTGTAGCCCGGATGAGCTGATCGCGGCGGTGCATACCGTAGCGACCGGCGGCTGTTACCTGACGCCGGACATCGCCGTCAAACTGGCGGCCGGTCGTCAGGATCCGCTCACCAAACGCGAACGTCAGGTGGCGGAAAAACTGGCGCAAGGTATGGCGGTCAAAGAGATTGCCGCTGAACTGGGTCTGTCGCCGAAAACGGTGCACGTGCATCGCGCCAACCTGATGGAAAAGCTGGGGGTCAGCAACGACGTCGAACTGGCCCGCCGGATGTTTGACGGCTGGCAATGAACACGCTCTGTTCCCGGTTAATCACCGTTGTTGCCTGCTTCTTTATCTTCTCTGCCGCGTGGTTTTGCCTGTGGAGCATCAGCCTGCATCTGGTTGAGCGCCCGGAGCTGGCGGTACTGCTGTTTCCGTTTGGTCTGCGTCTGGGGTTGATGCTGCAATGTCCGCGCGGCTACTGGCCGGTGCTGCTGGGCGCGGAATGGCTGCTTCTTTTCTGGCTGGCGCAGGAAGTGGCGCTGGCCCATTTACCACTTTTGATGATCGGCAGCTTCCTCACGTTACTCCCGGTGATGTTGATTTCGCGATACCGCCATCAGCGCGACTGGCGCACGCTGCTGTTGCAGGGCGCGGCGCTTACGGCGGCGGCGTTGCTGCAATCGCTGCCCTGGCTTGGGCAAGGCGAAGAGGCGTGGAACGCGCTGCTGCTGACGCTCACCGGCGGATTAACGCTGGCGCCGATCTGCCTGGTGTTCTGGCACTATCTGACCAGCACGACCTGGCTGCCGCTGGGCCCGGCGGTGGTGTCGCAGCCGGTGAACTGGCGCGGGCGGCATCTGGTCTGGTACCTGCTGCTGTTTAGCGTCAGCCTGTGGCTACAGCTCGGGTTACCCGCCGAGCTTTCGCGCTTCACGCCGTTTTGCCTCGCGTTGCCGATCATTGCGCTGGCCTGGCACTACGGCTGGCAGGGGGCACTGATTGCGACGCTGATGAACGCCATCGCGCTGATTGCCAGCCAGACCTGGCACGATCATCCCGTCGATCTGTTGCTCTCGCTGCTGGTGCAAAGCCTGACCGGGCTGCTGCTCGGCGCGGGTATTCAGCGTCTGCGCGAACTTAACCAGTCGCTGCAAAATGAATTAGCACGCAACCATCGTCTGGCGGAACGCCTGCTGGAGACCGAGGAGAGCGTGCGCCGTGATGTGGCGCGCGAACTGCACGATGATATCGGCCAGACCATCACCGCCATTCGCACTCAGGCGGGCATTGTCCAGCGGCTGGCGCCGGAAAACGCAGGGGTGAAGCGCAGCGGGGCGCACATCGAACAACTTTCTCTCGGCGTGTACGATTCGGTGCGTCGCTTGTTAGGCCGCCTGCGACCACGTCAACTGGACGATCTCACGCTGGAGCAGGCCATCCGCTCACTGATGCGCGAAATGGAGCTGGAAAGCCGTGGCATCGTCAGCCATCTCGACTGGCGAATTGATGAATCTGCACTTAGCGAAAGCCAGCGGGTGACGCTGTTTCGCGTCTGTCAGGAAGGGCTGAACAACATCGTTAAGCACGCCAACGCCAGCGCGGTGACGCTTCAGGGCTGGCAACATGATGAACGGCTAATGCTGGTGATTGAGGACGACGGCAGCGGCCTGCCGCCGGGGTCGAATCAACAGGGATTTGGCCTTACGGGGATGCGTGAACGGATTAGCGCCCTCGGTGGGTCGCTCTCGATTTCCTGTACGCACGGCACGCGGGTCAACGTGTCGTTACCCCAGCGATATGTGTAAGGCGCGGTCATGTTTTCGTTTTTAAAAGCTCCGGCCAGTGCGCCGCTCATTACTGATAAGCGCGAAGTGGATGCCCGCTACCGCTACTGGCGGCGGCATATCCTGACCACCATCTGGCTCGGCTACGCGCTGTTCTATTTCACACGCAAAAGCTTCAACGCTGCGGTGCCGGATATTCTGACCAGCGGTGTACTGACCCGCAGCGACATTGGGCTGCTGGCGACGCTGTTTTACATTACCTACGGCCTGTCGAAGTTTGTTTCCGGTATCGTCAGCGACCGATCCAACGCTCGCTATTTTATGGGCATCGGACTGATTGCCACCGGCGTGGTAAACATTCTGTTTGGATTTTCCACCTCGCTATGGGCCTTTGCGGTGCTGTGGGCGCTGAACGCCTTTTTCCAGGGCTGGGGATCGCCGGTCTGCGCGCGTTTATTGACCGCGTGGTATTCGCGTACCGAGCGCGGCGGCTGGTGGGCGCTATGGAACACCGCGCACAACGTCGGCGGGGCGCTGATCCCTATCGTGATGGCGGCAACAGCGCTGCACTACGGCTGGCGCGCCGGGATGATGATCGCTGGGCTGCTGGCGATTGTGGTGGGGATTTTTCTCTGCTGGCGGCTGCGAGACAGGCCGCAGGCGATTGGTCTGCCGCCGATTGGCGACTGGCGGCATGACGAACTGGAAATTGCCCAACAGCAGGAAGGTGCTGGGCTGAGCCGCAAAGAGATCCTCACCCGCTATGTGCTGCTGAATCCTTATATCTGGCTGCTGTCACTGTGTTATGTGCTGGTGTACGTGGTCCGTGCCGCGATTAACGACTGGGGCAATCTGTACATGTCGGAGACGCTCGGCGTGGATCTGGTGACCGCCAATACCGCCGTGACAATGTTTGAGCTGGGCGGATTTGTTGGCGCGCTGGTGGCGGGTTGGGGTTCGGACAAGCTGTTTAACGGCAACCGCGGTCCAATGAACCTGATTTTCGCCGCCGGAATTTTGCTCTCCGTTGGCTCGCTGTGGCTGATGCCGTTCGCCAGCTATGTGATGCAGGCCGCGTGCTTCTTCACCACCGGATTCTTCGTCTTCGGCCCGCAGATGCTGATCGGCATGGCGGCGGCGGAGTGTTCGCACAAAGAGGCGGCGGGCGCGGCAACCGGATTTGTCGGGCTGTTTGCTTATCTGGGGGCATCGCTCTCCGGCTGGCCGCTGGCGAAGGTGATGGAGGTCTGGCACTGGACCGGATTCTTTGTGGTGATCGCTATTGCGGCGGGAATTTCCGCGCTGCTGCTGCTGCCGTTTTTAAACGCCCAGGCTCCGCGCGAACTCAACGAAGCGTGATGTACCTCACCTTTTTGCCCCGAGTGAAGCAAAACTAAGAAATTTTCCCGGTTTCACCTGGACGCTGTCTCAGGCGCGTCTTCCGGCTGATTTTTACAATGCCTGCCATTCGCAGGTATAAAAATTAGCTCGGGAGTGTCAAATGCTGGCCTTTCTAAACCAGGTGCGCAAGCCGACCCTGGATCTGCCGCTCGATGTGCGGCGCAAAATGTGGTTCAAACCATTCATGCAGTCCTATCTGGTGGTCTTTATCGGCTACCTGACCATGTACCTGATCCGCAAAAACTTCAACATCGCGCAGAACGACATGATCTCCACCTACGGGCTGAGCATGACGCAGCTGGGGATGATTGGCCTGGGCTTCTCCATCACCTACGGCGTGGGTAAAACGCTGGTTTCCTACTACGCGGATGGCAAAAACACCAAGCAGTTCCTGCCGTTTATGCTGATCCTCTCCGCCATCTGTATGCTCGGCTTTAGCGCCAGCATGGGCGCGGGTTCAACCAGCCTGTTTTTGATGATCGCTTTCTACGCTCTGAGCGGTTTCTTCCAGAGTACCGGCGGCTCATGTAGCTATTCCACCATTACCAAATGGACGCCGCGTCGCAAGCGGGGTTCCTACCTCGGCATGTGGAATATCTCCCACAACCTCGGCGGTGCGGGTGCGGCGGGCGTGGCGCTGTTTGGCGCTAACTATCTGTTCGACGGTCACGTCATCGGTATGTTTATCTTTCCGTCGATTATTGCTCTGATTGTTGGCTTTATCGGCCTGCGCTACGGCAGCGACTCCCCGGAATCTTATGGCCTCGGTAAAGCCGAAGAGCTGTTCGGTGAGGAGATCAGTGAAGAAGACAAAGAAACCGAAGAAAACGAGATGACCAAATGGCAGATCTTTGTTGAGTACGTGCTGAAAAACAAAGTGATCTGGCTGTTATGTTTCTCGAACATCTTCCTGTACGTAGTGCGTATCGGTATCGACCAGTGGTCCACCGTCTACGCTTTCCAGGAGCTGAAGCTCTCCAAAGAAGTGGCGATTCAGGGCTTTACCCTGTTTGAAGTGGGCGCGCTGGTTGGCACGCTGATGTGGGGTTGGCTCTCCGACCTGGCAAACGGTCGTCGTGCGCTGGTGGCCTGTGTAGCGCTGGCGTTGATTATCGCCACCCTGGGCATTTATCAGCACGCCAGCAACCAGTACGTTTATCTGGCTTCGCTGTTTGCGCTGGGCTTCCTGGTGTTTGGTCCACAGCTGTTAATCGGCGTTGCGGCAGTCGGATTTGTGCCGAAAAAAGCGATCGGCGCAGCCGATGGGATTAAAGGCACATTCGCTTATCTGATTGGTGACAGCTTCGCCAAGCTCGGTCTGGGGATGATTGCCGACGGCACGCCGATTTTCGGGCTGACCGGCTGGGCGGGCACTTTCGCCGCGCTGGATGCTGCCGCCATCGGTTGTATCTGTCTGATGGCCATCGTGGCCGTGTTTGAAGAACGTAAAATTCGCCGCGAGAAAAAGATTCAACAGTTGAAAGTAGCTTAAGTTAAGTGTGCATTGGTAACTTTTGCCCGCCTTAATGGCGGGCTTTTTTATGCTCTAAACTGGCTGGTTTCATGTACCAGATTGCGCAGCCACTGATGAGCGGCATCGCGGTGCGTGCGTTCATGCCAGGCCATGCTTTTTGTAAAACCGGTTATGGGCAGCGGGGGCGGTAATACGTGCATACGGGTGTCGTCATACGCCAGACGGGCAGGAACAACGGCAATCATATCGCTGATGGCGAGGATGTCCGGCAATACCAGGAAGCTGCTAACCGACAAACCAATCTGCCGTTGGCGTCCGACGCTTGCCAGTGCCTCATCGGTGACGCCCCAGAAACTTTCACCCTCATAAGAAACCAGCACATGCTCCAGCGCGCAGAAGCGATCGAGCGTCAGCGGTTGCCCCGCATCAGGATGCGCATGACGCATGAGACAAACGTACTCTTCATCATATAACGCCCGGCTGTGCAGGTTGTCGGGCGTGGAATCCGGCGTCAGCAATGCCAGGTCGATTTTCCCCTTCTCAAACTGTGTGGTGAGCAGCACTGGCTCAACCGGGATCACTCGTACACGAATGCCCGGTGCGCGCACGCGAAGCGCGGCAATAAATGGCACGATAACCGCTTTGAGCGCGTAATCCGTAGCGGCGACGGTAAAGGTGAGCGCTGCGGTGAGCGGGTCAAATTGTGTCGGTTTAAGCAGGATATCGATGTCGCTGAGGATCTGTTTGACCGGGGCGGCCAACTGTTGGGCACGCAGCGTCGGAACAATGCCATGCGGTGTGCGACTAAACAGCGGATCGTCAAAATAGTCGCGCAGGCGGTTGAGCATACCGCTTACCGCAGGCTGGGTGAGCGACAGCCGCTGCGCCGCCCGGGTTACGCTGCGTTCATCCAGCAGGGCATCCAGCGTTTTTAACAGATTGAGATCGAGCGTTCTGATATCAGATTTCATGATGTCTGCCTGCGAGTTCGATAAGTCACATTATGACACGTTCAGTCGTCGACAGAGGTGAATTTGCCGCTATGATGGGCGTCCTGTCTGGTAATGGATGTGCGCATGATTTGGATAATGCTGGCCACGCTGGTGGTTGTTTTTGTGGTGGGATTTCGGGTGCTAACGTCCGGGTCGCGGCGGGCAATTCGCCGTCTGAGCGAGCGGCTGAACATTGATGTCGTGCCGGTAGAATCGATGATCGATCAGATGGGAAAAGTACAGGGTGAGGCTTTTTTACAGTACCTCCACCGTCCTGATGAATCGCATCTACAAAATGCTGCCCAGGTGCTGTTGATCTGGCAAATCGTTATTGTCGACGGCAGTGAGCAGAATTTGTTGCAATGGCACCGCTGGCTGCAAAAAGCCCGGCTGGCTGCACCGATTACCGACGCGCAGGTGCGTCTGGCGCTCGGTTTTCTGCGCGAGATGGAGCCGGATATGCAGGAGCTTAATGCGTTCCAGATGCGCTATAACGCCTTTTTCCAGCCCGAGGATGGCGTGCACTGGCTGCACTGATATCAAGATTTATGATGACGACTATTTTGAATCGTCATTATCTTTATATCTTACGCGAAAGCATGATGTACCTCGTTAACTCACACGACGAGGTACATCATGAATCAAGCGACTCAACAACGTGCAATTATCTGGCCTGCAGCGTATCTGCCGGGGACGACTGATAACTTTGCCTCAAATGAAATTATCGTTGCCGGACTGAGCGCCCGTGCCGTCTGGGCACAGCTTAATGACACAACGCGCTGGCCGACGTATTACAGCAACGTGGCGGATATCCGTTTTCACGACGGTTCCGGTCCATTGTTAAGCATGGATGCCCGTTTTCGTTTTACGACTTTTGGTTTCCCCATCGAAGCGCAAATCACCGAGTATGTGCCGCCGGTTGACGGCCAGGCCGCGCGTGTTGCCTGGCATGGCTGGGCGGAAGGCGATGCCACTACACGTCTGGATGTGATCCACGCCTGGCTCTTTGAGGATTTACCCGGCGGACGCGTACGTATTCTGACCCAGGAATCACAAATTGGCGTTCCGGCACAAGAACTGGCACGTACGCTGCCCAATCCGATGATCAACGGTCACCAGGAGTGGATAACCGGCCTGGCCCGGGCTGCGCGTGACGCTTAATTGAGCCAGAAAGGGCTCTCTGTCCTGGGCCGGATAAGGCGCAGCCGATCTCTGGTGAATAGTTGTCAAAACGTTAAATACGTCACAAATTTAATGTTACACTGCGTAACTTTTCTACAATAACCCCACGCAGGTAACAAAATGAGTGAAGCTGTTGAACAAAAATCCCGCGCTGAGGCAAATTCCCGCCCGAACTGGTCGGCGGTATTTGCCGTGGCGTTCTGCGTTGCCTGCCTGATAACCGTTGAATTTCTCCCCGTTAGCCTGTTAACGCCGATGGCGCAGGATTTGGGGATTTCTGAAGGCGTGGCCGGACAATCGGTGACCGTGACGGCATTTGTCGCCATGTTCGCCAGCCTGTTTGTGACGCAAATTATTCAGGCGACCGATCGTCGCTATGTGGTGATCCTGTTTTCGGTGCTACTGACGCTTTCCTGTCTGCTGGTTTCCTTTGCCAATTCTTTTTCGCTGCTGCTCGTTGGCCGCGCCTGCCTCGGTCTGGCGCTTGGCGGCTTCTGGGCGATGTCGGCGTCGCTGACCATGCGTCTGGTTCCTGCACGTACGGTGCCGAAAGCGCTGTCGGTTATTTTTGGCGCGGTCTCTATTGCGCTGGTAATTGCCGCGCCGCTGGGGAGCTTTTTGGGCGGTATTATCGGCTGGCGTAACGTGTTTAATGCGGCGGCGGTAATGGGCGTGCTGTGCACGATTTGGGTGGTGAGAGCGTTGCCTTCGCTGCCTGGTGAACCTTCGCATCAGAAACAAAACATGTTCAGCCTGTTGCAGCGTCCAGGGGTGATGGCCGGGATGATTGCCATCTTCATGTCCTTTGCCGGGCAGTTCGCCTTCTTTACCTATATTCGCCCGATCTATATGAATCTGGCGGGCTTTGACGTTGATGGCTTGACGCTGGTGCTGCTGAGCTTCGGCATTGCCAGTTTTGTTGGTACGTCGTTCTCGTCGATGATTCTGAAGCGTTCGGTCAAACTGGCGTTAGCCGGTGCGCCACTGGTGCTGGCGCTCAGTGCGCTGGTCCTGATCCTGTGGGGCAGCGACAAAGTGGTGGCGGCGGGTATTGCGATTATCTGGGGCCTGTTGTTTGCGCTGGTACCGGTCGGCTGGTCGACGTGGATCACCCGTTCGCTTGCCGATCAGGCAGAAAAAGCCGGATCCGTCCAGGTCGCCGTGATCCAACTTGCCAATACCTGCGGGGCTGCGGTGGGAGGCTATGCGCTCGATACCCTCGGACTGCTGTCACCTCTGATAATTTCCGGCAGCCTGATGCTGCTGACGGCGCTTCTGGTGGCAGCAAAAGTTCGCATAAAAGATATGCAATAAACTAAAACACGGTATGCCGGATCGCTATCCGGCATCCTGGTAGGTTTTAATTAAAACCATTATTTTCGGTGGTCTGGGCAAACCATTCGCCGCTCTTTTTCACCGTGCGTTTTTGCGTTGCTAAATCTAACTGAACAAAACCGTAGCGGTTTTTATATCCGTTTAGCCATGACCAGTTATCAATAAAGGTCCACATATGGTAGCCAAGACAATTACAGCCTTCGCTAATGCCTTTATGTAGCCATTTAAGATGCTCAGAAACAAATTCAATACGGTAGCTGTCGTTGATTTGCTCTTGCTGAATAAAACGCTGCTCATTCTCGACACCCATACCGTTTTCAGAAATAAAACAGCGCGGGTTGCCATAATTATCACGCAGATTGGTAATAATATCGTAAATACCCGGCTCATAAATTTCCCAGCCACGGTAGGGGTTCATTTTCCGCCCCGGCATTTCGTAATAATCAAACAGCCACTCCGGCATAAACGGTGCATCCGGGTTGACGGCGCTATCGCGGCATTTCACGCGACGCGGCTGATAGTAGTTGATGCCGAGCAGGTCGATTTTGCCCTCGGCGATTAACAGGCTGTCGCCTGGCTGGCATGCCGGTAATTGATCGTACCCTTTCAGCAGTTCAACCAGATCCGCCGGATATTCACCCTTCAGCACCGGGTCAAGGAAACTGCGGTTAAACAGCAGATCCGCATAGTGTGCGGCTTTCACATCCGCCGGATTTTGTGAGCGCGGGTAGGAAGGCGTTAAATTCAGTACCACGCCGATTTCACCGTCATGGTTTGCGGCACGATATGCCCGAACCGCCGTCGAATGCGCCAGTATGGTGTGATACGCCACGGTAGCTGCACGTTTGAAATCCACCACATTAGGGTAATGGAAGTCATACAGATAGCCGCCTTCAACCGGGACAATGGGCTCGTTAAAGGTAAACCAGTGCTTAACCCGGTTGCCGAACAATGTAAAACACGTTTGTGCATAGCGGCCAAACGCCTCGACCACTTCACGGTTTTCCCAGCCGCCTTTTTCCTGCATCACCATCGGCATGTCGAAGTGGAACAGGGTGATAAATGGCGTAATGCCTTGTGCCAGCAGCTCGTCGATGACGTTGTTATAGAACTCGACGGCTTCAGGATTAACCTCGCCGGTACCGTCCGGGATCAGGCGCGACCAGCTCAGAGACGTACGGAAGCTGTTGTGCTTCAGCTGTTTGAGCAGTGCGATGTCCTGTTTCCAGTGCTGATAAAAGGTCGAGGTAGTTGCCGGGCCAACTCCCTGATGGAAACGACCTGGCTGACGATCGAACCACACGTCCCACGTGGTCTGGCTTTTGCCGCCGTTCAGGCTATCCCCTTCGGTTTGCAGTGCCGAACAGGCACTGCCCCACCAGAAGTTTTCTGGAAAACGGTATCGCATTGTTGTTGCTCCATTGCTATTTATACGTTCTGGCAACAATACGTGTTTTTGCGATACAGAAACCGGTTACAGTACTCATTTCTCAACCAAATTCCTATAAATCCGGGCATTCAACTTTGCCAAGCGCTTCCCAGTAGTTGTTTTGATTGTTTCTTTGAATTGCCAGAATGGCTTCGCGGATGTGCTGCTGATTACGCGTATCAGCCATAATCGTTTTTTCCCACACCTCATCAGATGGTGACCCTTGCGGGGTGCAAATCTTACGTAAATCCTTCATAACGGTATTCTTTTCGTGTACAGCCTGCAGACTGCCATAAGCCGAGTCGGCTTGAGCCAGACCGGGTAGCGTGAAAAGGACGGCAATAATCGGAAAAATGACTCGTTTCATGATAATAATCCTTGTTGTCTATGCGCATCATCTCAAGAGTAAGTGTAGACGGCATACGACTCACTCATCACCCTGTGTTAATGTCTAAAAATAAATCAGCCAGAAGTTGTAGTTATTTCAGGAGGATAGGATGCAAATACAGATTACAGATACGATTACCGAAGACGATCAAAATGCCCTACTTGCCGGATTGCGCGCTTACAACCGGCAGTTTCTTAGAACCACCAATTTTGGCGACCTGGCGGTGTACTGGCGCGATGAGCGCAATGACATTCTGGGTGGGCTGATCGGCAAAATCAAAGGCGAATGGCTGTGCATTGATTTTCTGTGGATGCATGACTCGCTGCGCAAAGGCGGTTACGGCACAAAAATGATGCAGGCCGCAGAACAGACGGCGCGTGAGAGAGGATGCCTGCATGCGCTGGTGGATACCATGAGTTTCCAGGCGCTGCCGTTTTATCAGAAAAACGGCTATCAGCTGCAAATGACCCTCGATAACTTCCCGGAAACCGGTTCCGCGCGCCATTATTTGTCGAAAACGTTTTGATGACCGGAAGGTCTGGATGCCGCCTCACTTTCTTGCGCAGCAGAATAGTGTATGTTCTGAACAATCATTTATTTCTTAAGCGGTAAAGAGATGAGACGGATTGAGATAATACTGGGAGAGCTGGAACGGCTGACGCGAGGACTGAATCTTGCCCATCTGGCGCAGGAAACCGCGTTCACAGCGGAGGCCATCGGCTTCAACCTCGGGCTGGCGCGCAACTCGGTCAGTAAAGATCTCAATCAGCTCTGGAACGACGGCCTGGCGATTAAAAGCCGTGGGCGCCCGGTATTCTTTCTGCATCGTCAGGCGATTGAAACGCTGCTGGGGCGCAAACTGGATGAGTCCGAGCGTGAAGTGCAAACCGTTACCGACCTGTTGCCTGTTCAGGAAAACCAGGCGACAGACGATCCCTTTTCCAGCCTGATTGGTTACGATCGCAGCCTGCGCGATGCGGTGGAAAAAGGCCGCGCGGCGGTGTTGTATCCCCACGGGCTACATGTTCTGCTGACCGGTCCCTCCGGCGTGGGTAAAACCTTTTTTGCCGAACTGATGCACCGTTTCGCCTGCGAACGTGCAGCGGGACCGCCTCCACCTCTGGTCTATTTCAACTGCGCGGAATACGCGCATAACCCGGAACTGCTCTCATCGCACCTGTTTGGTCATCGACAGGGAGCGTTTACCGGTGCAAACGAGAATAAACCCGGTCTGGTCGAACAGGCTGATGGCGGCTATCTCCTGCTCGATGAAGTGCACCGTCTGCCGTATGAAGGTCAGGAAAAGCTGTTCTCTATTCTCGACAAAGGTGAATACCGGCCGCTGGGTTCAAGCGCCGTGGCGCGTTCAATCTCGGTTCGCCTGATATGTGCGACCACCGAACCGGTAAGTTCGGCGTTGCTGCGCACTTTCCAGCGACGTATTCAGGTATGTATCGATCTCCCCGGCATTCGCCAGCGTTCGGTGGAAGAGCAGGTTGAGCTGATCGTTGGTTTCTTACAGCGTGAGAGCCGCAAAATCGAGCGTACGATAAGCATCGACCGTACCCTGCTGCTCTGGCTGCTGAACAAGCCGCTGGAAGGCAATATTGGTCAGCTCAAGAGCGATATTCAGTTTCTCTGCGCCCAGGCCTGGGCCTCGGGGATGACGGAGCACAGTGATACGCTACAGCTGGATAAACGTCTGACCGAGATCCCCTTTAATGCCACGCCGGAACAACGTCTGTTGGTTGGGGCGCTGTTCGAAGGCAAAGAACACCTGAGCATCGATGCCCGCACGTTGCCGGCACTGAAAAATTCGCTGGCCACCGGAGCCGAAATTGAAGAGAGCGATCTCTTTTACAGCTTCCTGACCCGGGAATACATCAACCTGCGTAACAGCAACGTACCGCCAGCCGAAACGCTGGCAATCCTCAAAAACAAGCTCAGCTCGATTTTTGAATATGGTCTCTACAGCCGCGACAGCGTGGCGCATCCCCCGCGCTATGGCGATCAGATTGAAGAGCGGGTCACGCTGCTGATCGGTTGCGTTGAGCAGGTGCTTGGTTTTACGCTGCCGGAAAATCTGGTTAACCCGCTGCGCAAACACTTTCTGGCGCTGATTGGCTACGTGCAGCGCGGCCTTATTCCGCAACTTTATTCTTCCAGCCTGATCCTCGATCGCTGCAAAGATGAATATGAAAACGCCACGCTGTTATGCCGAAAAATCAATGAACTGCTGCATATACAGTGTCCGGCGACGGAGGTGGTCTGGCTGTGCCTGTTCCTCAAAGAGTGCCGCCATTACCGCCAACGGATTGACGCCAGTCCTGACTGCGGGGTGATTTTGATTGCCCACGGCGCGACGACCGCCACAAGCCAGGCGCAGTACGTGAATCGCGTGCTGGAGCGCGAGGTGTTCAGCGCTATTGATATGCCTTTCGAGCAGTCGGTGCATGACACGCTGGAGGCCCTGACGCAGATGATCCAGACCCGGCAATATCGCCGATTGATCCTGATGGTGGATATTGGCTCGCTGGTCCATTTTGGCAGTACGATCAGCAAATTATTCCAGATAGACGTTCTGCTGATGCCCAATATCACGCTCACCAGTCTGCTGGAGATAGGGCTGGATTTAAGCTACGAAACCAGTGACTTACCGCAGCTGGCGGCGTTGATGCAGAGCAAAAATATTCCCTGTCAGCTCTGTACGCCGCAGCAGGAAAACAGCGGTAAAGTGCTGGTTATCTCCTGCATCACCGGGATGGGAACGGCAGAAAAAATCAAAAAGGTGCTGGAAGAGAGCTTCGGCGAACTGATGTCGCAGGATACGCGGATGGTGATCCTCGATTACAACGAAGTTCGCAGCCTGGAACGTGTTCAGCAGGTGATTAACGCCAGTGAACGTCTGGCGGGAATCGTGGGTACTTTCCAGCCGGGACTGCCGGATATTCCGTTTATCTCGCTCGAAGAATTGTTTTCTGAGCAAGGCCCCGAGCTGGTGCTCAGCCTGCTGACGCCAGATCTCTCCAGCAGCGAACGCCGACTGGAGATGGAGCGCAGCGCGATGCGCTTTATCAGCGCGTTGACCATGGAGAGCATCATTAACCATATTTCGGTGCTCAACCCACAGCGTATTCTGAAAGAGATGGAAGGTGTGTTGAATCATCTGACCACTGCGCTTTCGCTGAAACCGAGCCGCCAGGTGACACTGCGCTTCCTGATCCACTGCTGCTGTATGGTCGAGCGTATCGTGATTAACCGCAAACCGTTACAGATGGCGCTGGAGAACAAGCCGGATCTGGATATTCGTGCGTTTAGTGTCATTAAATCGGCTTTCCTGCCGATCGAAGAGGCCTATGCCATTCGGTTATCGGACGCGGAATATTTTTATATCTACGAACTGTTGTATAGCTAATCCCTTGTCTGGTGGGGCTTTGCGCCCCGCCAACACCCACAATTCCCCCGCGTGACACAAATTCTGGCACAGCCTTTGCTCTGTTTACCTATGTCTATGTAATCGAGCCAGGAGGCCATTTTGACTACCACTGAATCCTTGCCCCAGATCCTGCTGCTGACCCATGGCGGCTGGGGGCAACAGCTTTGCAACAGCCTGCGCATGGTGATGGGTGAAATCAAAGGCGTGACGGAAATTCCGCTAATGCCCGTTGATACGCTCGGCGAATTTTATCAGCGCGTCGAAGCCGTAGTGAAAGCTATGCCGGAAGGCTCACTGATCCTGACTGATTTTATTGGCGGCACCACGTCTAACGTGGCGGCACGGCTGAGCGCCGATTACCCGGTGGCAGTGATTTCCGGGCTCAACGCCTCTTTGTTACTGGAGGCGCTCGACAAACGCGAGCATGGCCAACTGACCACCTTCGTGGCCGATCTGGTCGAGGCCGGGCGTAGTAGCTGCCTGGACGTTGTTGCCCACGTACGTCAATTACAACAATCACAATAAGGAATAAACATCATGGCAAACATCGTTTTATGTCGTATCGATAGCCGTCTGATTCATGGACAAGTGGTGACCAAATGGGTTGGGCAATCTCAGGCAAATCGGATTGCAGTGGTCAGCGATGAGCTGGATGCCGATCCGTTTATGAAAAATATCTACCTGATGGCCGCGCCGCCGAACATCAAAGTGGATTGTTTCGGTAACCAAAGTTTTGCGGCTGCCTGGAAAGAAAACCAGCTTGGTGACGGCAAAGTGCTGGTGCTGTTCCCCTCTCTGGCGGCGGTTCAGGAAGCGGTCCAGTTGGGTTTTGATGTCACCACCATTCAGGTCGGTGGGCTGGGCGGTGGGCCAAACCGCAAAGCGGTATTCCAGAACATTACGCTGGATGAAAAAGACGTCGGCATTCTGAGCGACCTGAAAAATCGTGGGATTCAGGTGTTCTTCCAGACTATCCCGGAAGATAAGCCGCAGTCGCTGGACGATATCCTGAAAAAATTCTAATTCTTTGATAACAGGGTACTTAATTATGGATACTTTAGTCTTCGCAAGCCTGATGGGGTTGTATTACTGGTTTGCCCGATTACGCCTTGGCTACACCTTCTCCGCCATGCTGCTACAGCCAGTGGTGATTGCCGTATTCGTTGGTCTGCTGTTAGGCAACATGGAAACGGCGATGATCATCGGTGCAGGTATGCAGTTGGTTTATCTCGGCGTGACCTCCACGCCAGGCGGCAACGTCCCGTCGGATCCGGCGCTGGCTGCCTGCATTTCAATTCCGATCGCCGTGAAGGCCGGAATGGACCCGAACCTGGCTATCGCACTGGCGATCCCTTTTGGCGTTATCGGCGTGTTCCTCGACCAGTTGCGCCGCACGCTAAACGCAGCGTGGGTACATATGGCCGACAAGCATGCGGAAACGGCAAACATGGCGGGCATTATGCGCTGTGCGTTCCTCTATCCGGCGTTGCTCGGACTGGTACTGCGTTTCCCGGTGGTCTTTGCCGCCAACTATTTTGGTCAGGACGTTGTGGAAAGCTTCCTTAAGCTGATGCCGCACTGGCTGACGCACTCCTTTGAAATTATGGGCGGCATTCTGCCGGCGCTGGGCTTCGCCATCACCATTATGGTGATCGGTAAAAAGAGCCTGCTGCCATGGTTTATCGGCGGTTTCTTTGCGGTGCTGTACCTGAAGGTAGACATCATGGCGATGGCAATCTTTGGTACCTGCGTGGCCTTCCTCATTAAAGGTCTGGCGAAAAATGAAGGAGCAGCATGATGAGCAGCGACGTAATGCAGCATGAACTGGTGGAGCGCGCGCGTGAAAGCGGCACGTTGACCAAAGCAGACATCACCAAAGCATGGTTTATCTACTGGCTAGGCGCGGAAGTTTCCAGCTCCTATGAGCGTTTGCAAAGCCTTATTTTCTGCGCCTCAATGACGCCGATCATCAAAAAACTCTACCCGCAAAAAGAGGAGCAGGTTGAAGCGCTGAAACGCCATTTGAACTTCTTCAACTCGGAGCAGACGTTCGGGGCGGTGATTCAGGGGATCTCCATTGCGATGGAGGAACAGAAAACCCGCGGCGAGCCGATCAGCGACGCCTCAATTACCGGGATTAAAACCGGGTTGATGGGACCACTGGCCGGGATGGGGGACTCCATCATCTGGGCCGCCGTGATGCCGCTGTTAATTGCTATATTCATCCCGTTTGCGGCGAATGGCAGCGCGATGGGCGGAATTGTACCGTTAATTCTCTATCCTGCTATTACGCTGGCAATCAGCTATGGCATGGTTCACAAAGGCTATACGCTGGGGCGTGACTCGATAATTGGCCTGCTGCAGGGAGGGCGAATAAAGGAACTTATCTACGGCGCTAACGTGCTGGGTTTGATCATGATGGGCGCGCTTTCTGCAAGCTACGTCAAGATCACCACGCCGTTAAAACTTAGCGCCCTGAAAGGCTCTGAAGTGGTGGTCCAGCAAATCCTCGACTCTATTGCCCCCGGCCTGTTGCCGCTGGCGGCGGTGTTCGCCATCTATTTCTATCTGGTGAAGAAAGGGCCGCGTTACACAACGATTTTACTGTCGATTGTCGCGCTCAGCGTGGTCTGTTCGCTGCTGGGAGTGTTGTAAGCCATGACACAGAATATCTACCAACAATTGGGGCTAAAACAGGTCATTAACGCCTGCGGCAAGATGACGATTCTGGGTGTTTCCAGCGTAGCGCCGGAAGTAATGCAGGCCACCGCGCGGGCTGCTTCAGCCTTTGTTGAAATTGATCGGCTGGTGGACAGAACTGGAGAACTGGTTTCCCGCTACACCGGGGCTGAAGACAGCTATGTCACCTCCTGTGCATCGGCGGGTATTGCTATCGCTGTTGCCGCCGCCATTACCCGTGGTGACCAGGCGCGAGTCACGCTGATGCCGGACAGCGCAGGAATGGCCAATGAAGTGGTCATGCTGCGCGGGCATAACGTTGACTACGGTGCGCCCATCACCAGCGCCATCCGTTTGGGCGGCGGGCGGGTGGTGGAGGTTGGCTCAAGTAATCTGGCGGCCCGCTGGCAGCTGGAGAGCGCGATTACCGATAGCACCGCCGCGCTGCTGTACGTGAAATCGCACCACTGCGTGCAGAAAGGCATGTTGAGCATCGCGGATTTTGTGCAGGTCGCGCAGGTTCACAACCTGCCGCTGATTGTCGATGCCGCCGCCGAGGAAGATTTACACGCCTGGGTGGCGAGCGGGGCGGATATGGTGGTCTACAGCGGGGCAAAAGCCTTTAACGCGCCGACCTCCGGATTTATCACCGGGAAGAAACAGTGGATTGCCGCGTGTAAAGCGCAGCACCACGGGATTGCCCGGGCGATGAAAATCGGCAAAGAGAATATGGTCGGACTGGTGTATGCCCTGGAAAACTACCATCAGGGACAAACCGTGGTCACTGCCGAAGCGCTCCGCCCCGTGGCGCAGGCGATTTCAGAGATTCGCGGACTGGATGCGGATATCGAGCAGGATGAGGCCGGACGCGCCATCTGGCGGATTCGAATTCGGGTGAATGCGCAGGTGCTGGGAATGGATGCCTACGCCGTAGAAGCGCAACTGCGAGAGGGTGATATCGCGATCTATGCTCGCCGTTACAACCTTCATCAGGGTGTCTTTAGCCTTGACCCGCGCACGGTCGCAGAAGGGGAAATGGCGCTGATCGTGGCCCGATTAAAGGAGATTGCAGAACATGCAGCACATTAATTTTTATCGTAATAAAGTGGCTATTAACGTGCTGGCGAAGGATATTGCCAATGCGCGGGAAATCTATGATGCTGCCGAAGGCCACGCGGTGATTGGCATTCTTTCTGCGCAGTTTTCCTCGGTTGAGGAAGGGGTTCTGGAAGTAAAACGTTGGATGAACGACGTGCCGTCGATTTCTGTGGGGTTGGGGGCCGGTGACCCGGCGCAGTATTACAAAGCGGCGATGATTGCCTCACAGGTACATCCAGCACACGTCAACCAGACCTTTACCGGTTGCGGGTTTGCGGCAGGCGCCTTGGCGGCAACGGGCGGTGAACAGACCCATATCAACGCGTTAGTCAGTCCCACTGGCACGCCGGGGGACGTGTTAATCTCGACCGGCGTCAGCAGCAGCCAGGGCACGCCAGCCCGCGTTTCCTGCGATGCAGCGGTCCGTATGATGTTGGATTCAGGAGCCCATGCGGCGAAGTTCTTCCCAATGGGCGGTGAGCAGTCACTGCCTGAGCTATACGCACTGGCGACGACAGCGGCGCGAAACGGCATGACGCTGATTGAACCGACCGGCGGTATCGATCTCGATAACTTCGGCGTTATCCTGCAATCCTGTCTGGAGGCGGGAGTACCGCGCGTCATGCCGCATGTTTACAGCTCGATTATCGACTCACAGACCGGCAAAACCCGGCCTGCAGATGTTGTCAGGTTGATGGAGATAGTCAAAGCCCTGGTGTGATGCCGCCATCGCTGGATGGCCCATAAAAAATGCCCGGAGGTGAGTGCGCCTACCGGGCATTTTTGCGAACGCTATTCCCTGAAAATGAATACATTGCAAAAGTATGTATTTATCCGCCAAGCCGCCTCGCAGATAGAAAAGTTCCCAGATGTTGTGTGTGCGACTGGCGGGTAAGGTTCCGTCATCTTGTTCTTCTGGTGACGGACCGCCATGAAAAAACCAACAACTTCTACGCCGCATGATGCGGTATTTAAAAAATTCTTAAGCCACCCAGAAACGGCACGAGATTTTCTTGATAGCTATCTCCCCGCACCATTACGTGAACTTTGCGATCTGAACACACTGAAGCTGGAGCCAGGGAGTTTTATTGAGGAAGACCTGCGTGCCAGTTATTCCGATATTCTGTGGTCGCTAAAAACGAGAACCGGTAAAGGCTATATCTACGCGTTGATTGAACACCAGAGTTCACCGGATGCCCATATGGCATTTCGGATGATGCGTTATGCCATTGCCGCGATGCAGAATCACCTTGATGCCGGCCACAAAACACTGCCACTGGTGGTTCCGATACTTTTTTATCATGGCATCGCCAGCCCGTACCCTTTTTCACTGTGCTGGCTGGATGAATTTGACGATCCAGAAACTGCGCGGCAGCTTTATGGCGCTGCCTTCCCGCTGGTCGATATCACGGTGGTCTCTGATGATGAGATTATGCAGCACCGGCGAGTGGCGCTCCTGGAACTTGTCCAGAAGCATATACGCGAGCGTGATTTGATGGTGTTGGTCGATAAACTGGTTGCCCTGTTGATTAAGGGATACGCTAATGACAGTCAGGTAGAAACGCTATTTAATTACCTGGTGCAGTCTGGCAGCGCACCGCGTTTTGAGGCGTTTATTCGACAGGTTGCCCTGCGCGTTCCCCAACATAAGGAGAGATTAATGACGATTGCAGAATGCTTACGTGAGTCGGGTCATCGCAGTGGCCTGCAGGAGGGACTGCAAAAGGGTTTGCTAGAAGGCAAAAAGGACGAAGCGTTGCGGATAGCCCATGCCATGCTTGAGAAGGGGATCGATCGTGAACTGGTGCTAATTATTACCGGGCTTGCAATTGATGAACTAACGGTATCTTCCGACTAATTTATCTTAGCCCCATTATGCTTTTTTCTTCTTGCTGATGCTTTTTCGTTTTTTAAACCGCAGCGGCCTTCCCGCTATAGTCATTTCATTACTCATCAGGCGGTTATTGCAAAAGGATAAAACGTGAAGCTGAAGATACCTTATTTCGGGGCCGGGGCGGCGGTATTACTGGCGGGATTATTGCTGGCAGGATGCGATCAACAGAGCAGTGATGCAAAGCATATCAAAGTGGGTGTAATTAACGGTGCTGAGCAGGATGTAGCGGAGGTCGCGAAGAAAGTTGCTAAAGAAAAATATGGCCTTGAGGTGGAGCTGGTGGGGTTTAGCGGTTCTCTGCTGCCCAACGATGCCACCAATCATGGTGAGCTGGATGCCAACGTCTTCCAGCATCGTCCGTTCCTCGAACAAGATAATAAAGCACACGGCTATAAGCTGGTTGCGGTGGGCAATACCTTTGTGTTCCCGATGGCAGGGTATTCGAAGAAAATCAAAACTGTTGCTGAACTAAAAGACGGTGCAACGATTGCGATACCTAACGACCCGACCAACCTGGGTCGGGCGCTGTTGCTGCTGCAAAAAGAGAAGTTAATTACGTTGAAAGCGGATACCGGCCTGCTGCCAACAGCTTTGGATATCACTGATAATCCGCGGCATCTGAAAATTATGGAACTGGAAGGCGCACAGTTGCCGCGCGTATTGGACGATCAGAAAGTGGATGTGGCGATTATCAGTACCACCTACATCCAGCAAACCGGGCTTTCCCCGGTACATGATAGCGTATTTATTGAAGACAAAAACTCACCGTATGTGAACATTCTGGTGGCGCGAGAAGACAACAAAGATGCCGAGAATGTGAAAGAGTTCCTGCAATCTTATCAATCACCTGAAGTGGCGAAGGCGGCCGAAACTATCTTTAACGGTGGCGCGGTTCCGGGCTGGTAATCATGACCTTTTGCCGCGCCGGTTGGTGTTAAACCGCTCTGGCGCGGCGACGTGAATCCATTGAGATAAGTATTACCGAAGAGAGGATCAAAAGCGTGCCCAGCCAGTCTGGCAGGGTAAAGGTAATACCTAACAGCAGCAGGGACAGCAACGCGCTGCTCAACGGTTCCGCGCAGCTTAAAATGCTCGCTTTCGGTCCGCCAATCATCTGCGCGCCTTTCAGGTACAGGCTAAACGTCAGCGATGTGCCGATGACCACCAGATAGAAAAACGCCAGAATCAAACTGCCATTCACCACGAAATTAGTGCCCTGTCCGGCATAAAACGGCAGCAGGATCATGCCGCCGATCAACATACTCCAGCCGACGACCGGCAGCGTGCCGTAGCGCGCGATAAGCGTTGAGGGGTAGGTGGTGTAGAACGCGGCGGCAAACGCCGAGGCAATTCCCCAGAACAGCGCGGCAGGTGAGATAGACAGCGACGTCGGGTTACCGTGGGTGACCAGCAAGAAGGTGCCGATAAGCGATGTGAAGATCGCAGTCAGCACTAAAATCCCCGGTCGTGCTTTGCGCACCACGGAAAACCACGCCACGATTATGGTCGGTGACAAAAATTGCAGCACCGTCGCGGTGGCGGCGTTGGATTTTTCAATAGTCAGCAGAAAGGTTAGCTGTACGGTGAGCGCCCCAACCACGGAAAAAATCAGCAGGCTGATGGCGTCTTTGCGGTTTTTGATAATGGAGAACACTTTGTCGCCGTGAACGAAAGAGAGCATCAGTAGAATGAGCCCGGCGAAAATCAGGCGCGTCATGGTCAGAAACTGCGACGACATCTGGCTTTGCTCCATGATGTATTGCGCGCAAACGCCTGAACTTCCCCACAATACGGCGGCAATCAGGACGTTC
The DNA here is from genome assembly GCF_030332695.1 of Citrobacter sp. Cpo089. Lineage (NCBI taxonomy): Bacteria > Pseudomonadati > Pseudomonadota > Gammaproteobacteria > Enterobacterales > Enterobacteriaceae > Citrobacter > Citrobacter sp. Cpo089. Next base: position 96,038 of record NZ_JAOWHJ010000051.1, read on the forward strand.
ATCATCCCTCTTCTGGTGGAACTCATCTTTCCCTCGGCATGTTGTTTTGTTTTATTTGTGTGCAGGCATCATAGCAGAGATGGTTGTGATTTCTGCCAGCACATCCGCAATCAGCCAGTCATTAAAGACTTTTACCTCCGGACGCATTACCGCGTGCTGTGGCGTAACAATGTAGTAAGACCACGCCAGAGGCCAGCGGGTGTTGGGATGAAGCTGAACCAGTTGCCCGTCTGTCAGTAGCTGCTGCACCAATGCCCTACGCACAATGGCGACACCTTGACCACTGAGCGCCGCCAGAATCACCGCAGAGGTAGAGTTGATGTGCAATCCACTGTCGCGAACGACAGGTGCCTGGGTGGCGGTCAGGACATCATTCCAGTCCGGGAAATTGGCGCCGGGGTGGGGAGTGTCATCATGTATAAGCTTCTGTGCGGCCAACCATTCTCTACAGGATATTTTATCTACTGGCACAATACGTGGGCTACAAACCAGAACCGCTTCTTCATCCATCAGCCAGGTTTTATTTACCCCAGGCCAGTCGCCTTTGCCGCAACGCACGCCCAAATCCGCTTCGCCATGAGCAACATCCATCAGCTTTTCCGTCACGTTCAGGCGTAATTCTATGTTTTCATGCGCTTGTGAGAAACGATTGAGGCGGCTCATCAGCCAGTTCATCACCAGTACCTGAGAGGCCGTGATAATCACCACCGAGCGTGCTCGCCGACCGCGTAACTTGTTCAGCCCAGATTCCAGACTATCCAGTCCCTGGGTTATCTCGCGCAACGCGTCCTGTGCTTCGCTGACCAGCGTGAGACGCTCTTTGCCTGAACGAGTACGATGCAGCAGCGGGTGGCCAACCCAGTCTTCCAGCGCACGAACCAATTGCCCAACGGCAGCCGGAGTGACCCCCAGTTCTTGCGCCGCACCAGTAAAACTGCCGTGGCGGGCTGTGGCCTCAAAAGCGTGTAACCATTTAAGCCGATTAAGCGAGCGCATCAGGTCATTTCCCGTTTTGTGAATATCTTCAGTATATGCCATCGAGATAGATTTTCTTTCTCGGTTCGCTATTTCTTCTCATTCGTCAGCACCTCAGGGGAGTGGCATTGTTAGCGCATTAACGAATACGTGAAACGAGGCTAACGATGAACACATTATTTGTCGGCAAAAAACTGTTAGTGGTGGGCGGTACCAGTGGTATCGGATTTGAAACCGCAAAACTGATCCTCCAGGGTGGTGGTCGAGTGGTGCTGGTTGGCAATCGTGCCGAGAAAGCAGAACGGGCCCGTCAGGCATTGGCGGAGCTGGGTGACGTCTCTGTCATTGTGGCGGATCTGATGTCAGAAGCGGGCGTTAAGCAGGTGATGGCAACGGTGAATGCTGAGCACAAAGACATCAACCTGTTAGTAAATGCAGCTGGGGTTTTCTTCCCAAAACCTTTCACTGATCATGAAGTTGAAGATTATGAACTGTACATGAGCCTCAACCGCGCGACGTTTTTTATCACCCGAGATGTCGTGCGTAATATGGCGGCGGCTAACATCCAGGGTGCCATTGTGAATATTGGTTCGATGTGGGCACAACAAGCAATTGGCGCAACACCTTCTTCAGCGTACTCAATGGCAAAAGCGGGACTGCATGCATTAACTAAAAATCTGGCCATCGAGCTGGGGGCGAATGGGATCCGCGTCAATGCCGTTTCGCCAGCAGTCGTGCATACACCTATCTACGAAGGATTTATCCCGAAAGAAGACGTACAAGGTGTGATGAGCAGCTTTGACAGCTTCCATCCGATTGGTCGGGTCGGTACGCCGTGTGATGTGGCTGAATCCGTCGCGTTCCTGTTGTCAGATAAAGCGCAATGGGTAACTGGCGCCATCTGGGATGTGGATGGCGGTGTAATGGCCGGACGTAATGGCTGACAGAGGCTGATGCTGCGTATTACAAAACGCCTGCTTATACTAAACAGGCGTTTGTGAAAGATTGGAAAAGTTAAGCGCGCTGAGAGTCCAACTGCTCGTTATTTTTCACAACATCCTGGGCTTTGGTATAGCTTTCAATCAGTAACTTATAAGTCGGGAAGATTTTGGTATAGACTTCAGCCCATTCCGCTGCGTCTTCCCGATTCCAGGTTTTCTGCAGTTCAGACGCAACCGCGGCAGTATCCATCGGCACGACACCAGCCTGTACGACGCGGGCCATGGTGATCTCCTGTGCCATTTTGCTGTAAGTACCGGAAGCATCGATGACGGCAAAGACTTTAAATCCTTCTGCTACCGCGCTGATGGCCGGGAATGCCATGCATACACTGGTGATGGTACCAGCAATAATCAGCGTCTTACGGCCTGTCGCTTTTACCGCAGCAACAAACTCTTTGTTATCCCAGGCGTTAATTTCACCTTTGCGCGCGACATAATGTGCATGAGGGGCATTTTCATGAATTTCCGGGATAAGCGGACCGTTTGGCCCCTGCGGCACAGAGGCGGTGGTAATCACCGGCATTTTGCATAAGGTGGCGATTTTTGCCAGCGCTGTTGCTCTTGCACGCAGTTCAGTCATTGGCATATCGCCAACGGTCTGGAACAGGCCGCTTTGATGATCGATAAGCAACATAACTGCGTCATTGACATCAATCACTGGGCGTTGGCCATTAAAATTAGCGGGTGTAGACATGATCCATTCCTTGTTGTTGCTTTTTGCGGGTTATCTAACCCGCAGTAAAGTCTATAATCGCCTGGGCGATATCCATTTTTGAGCTACAGCTAATTAACCATTATTGACATCATCATGGTTAATTTCAGGGGGAGACTAAAGTTATTCTTATAAGAATTTCCTTAGTGAGCTTAGTTTCTTCCCACCGCATTAAAATAACAATGCCTGTTATTATGAAATTATATTTCTGCATTCATATTATTTTATGGTATGTACTGGAAGTAAGGGGTAAAAATTCAGTTGATGTTTCTGACTGACTTATTTTTATATTGTTATTATTATTGTGAAATATAATGAATATTAACGATATATCTTCAATGTTAATTTTGTGACTAATACTACGGTTTTCTAGAGGATAATGATCATATCTATTTTATTGTCCAAGTTATTATTGAGTTAGGTAAATTCTCATGTTGATATTTGATATGCTCCCCGAACATCAGAGGAGCACGATATTAATATTACGCCTCAATCGGCGTCAGATAATCCAGCCGTAGCGGTTCGGCTAGCAGATCGTTCATTTGTAGAATGAACGCCTGGAAATGTGGCAGAGCGATATGCTCATCCAGACCGGCCTGACCGCGCCAGGATTCGCGTACGTAGAACACATCCGGCGTGTCGCGTAACTGGAACAGGGCATATTCAATATTGCCCGGTTCCCGGCGCGTGGGCAGCAGCAGAGCTTGTAGCGCCTGTTTCAGTGCGTCGTTTTTCCCCGGTTTGGCTTTCAGTACCGCAATAATTGAAATCACGTCAGAATCAGACATGTTAAAACCCCTCCAGCACAATCTTGCCGACCGAGCGACCGGTTTCAATTTGTGTGTGGGCTTTTTGCAGATTTGCCGCGGTAATCGCGCCAAAATGTTCGCCCAGCGTGGTACGGAGGGTGCTGTCGTCGATCAGCTGCGCCACACGGGTCAGTAACTGATGCTGCGCAATAATGTCGTGAGTGGTAAACATCGAACGGGTAAACATAAACTCCCAGTGCAGCGAAATGCTTTTGGCCTTCAGCGGGCGCGCATCGAGAGTTTGCGGATCGTCAATCAGCGCCAGTTTGCCCTGCGGCGCCAGTGCGGCAATAATTTGCGAATAGTGCTGCTCGGTATTGTTCAGGCTGGCAACGTGCGTCACCTCTTTAATGCCTATCCGTGCCAGCTCTTCCGTCAACGGCTTGCTGTGGTCAATCACATGATGAGCGCCCGCTTCACGTACCCATTTCTGGCTCTGCGGACGTGATGCGGTACCGATGACGATCATTTTGGTCAGCTTACTGGCCAGTTGCGTCAGAATAGAACCGACGCCGCCAGCCGCGCCAACAATCAATAACACATCATCTTCATTGCCATTTTCCTCAACGCCCAGACGGTCGAACAGCATTTCCCAGGCGGTGATAGCGGTTAGTGGCAGCGCCGCAGCAGAAGCATTATCCAGTGTTTTTGGCTTCAGCGCGGTAATACGTTCATCAACCAGCTGAAATTCACTGTTACTGCCAGCGCGGCCGAGCGCTCCGGCGTACCAGACTTCATCGCCGGGTGAAAATAGGGTGACGGCTTCACCCACGGACTTCACCACGCCAACGGCGTCCCAGCCCAGTACGCGCGGCACATCAGCGTTAAAACCTTCGCGGACCTTGGTATCGACGGGGTTGACGGAAATGGCTTTCACTTCAACCAGCAGATCGTGCCCGGTAGCGACTGGCATGGGCAGGTCAATCTCTTGTAAAAATTCAATGTTATTGCCGTCGGTCGCGGCGCGGGTGATGGCGATGGCTTTCATGGTCTCTCCGGTTACAGGAATCAGTTGAATAATTCGATGGTAAACCGGTAACAGAACGGGAAAAATAGCCCTATGGCGACAGGACTTATACTCGGGGAGTGAAAATGTTCCGGCTTGAAGATCTCACGTTGTTTGTCCGCGCCGCGGCGCTGAATAGTTTTAGCGATGCCGCGCGCGAAGTCGGCGTTCAGCCTGCTCAGGTCAGTTCAGCTATCAAGCGCCTGGAGTCTACGTTGGCTATCCGCTTGTTCGCCCGCTCCACGCGCAGCCTGCGCCTGACGCCAGAAGGTGAAGTCTGGTTACCCTATGCCCGCCAGATGCTGGATGTAATGCATGCCGGGTTGCAAAAAATTCAGACCCCGGAAGATGAAGTATCAGGCACGCTGCAAATCGCCGTGCCTTCCGATCTCGGTCGTAACCTGCTGCTACCGGTCTTTCAGTCGTTTCGACGCCGCTATCCCGCGCTGCGCCTGCGGATTTTTTTCTCCGACCAGGTAACGGATGTCTTTAAAGACCCCGTCGATGTTGCGTTTCGCTATGGCAACACCGAAGACGCGTCTTACATTGCGCTGCCGGTTGCACCGGGTAACCGACGTGTGCTGGTGGCATCACCGGAATGGGTTGAGCAAAACGGCGCGCCGCAAAAACTGGATGATTTAACACAGCTCAACGCCATGACTTTCGTATTACGCGGCCGCCTGCACGATCGCTGGACATTTACGCGCAACGGCGAGGTCAGTAGTGTGCAGGTTAACGGCACCATTATGAGTGACGATGCGGAAGTGATCCGGCGCCTGGCGATTGCCGGAGAAGGTGTGGCGTACAAGTCGTGGCTGGATGTCAGCGAGGATGTGCGTGACGGTCGATTACAACTGCTGATGCCGGATTATCAGGGAGAGAAAGTCCCGCTGAATATGATTTGCCCGCATCGGAAGCAGCTTTCAACCGCGGTACGCCTTCTGCACGAGGCGGTGAAGGCGCGGTGTGAAATGCTGGCGCAAAGCTAATAAGCGCTTTACGCCAGAATACTATCGCGTCGTTACTCAGTCTTTTTTCGTTGCATTCGCAAAGAAAATATCAGACTGAATGTCTTTAGTGCGGATGGTAAATAGCTGATTGGTTAGATCTTCCGTCAGCTTCTCGGCGTCGGCCATGATGCGCAGGTTGAAGTCATTCAGCATCTTATCGGCGGCAGGTTTATCGGTTTTCGCCATCTTCAGATACTCTGCTTCGACCTCTTTTTGCTCCTTCGCCACTTTGTCTTCCCACGCTTTGTAGGCTTTTTTGACGATTGGCGCGAGCTTCGGATAATCGGTCATCGTCAGCGTTTGTAATTTACGATATTTCCAGTAGATAGACTGATCGTCCGCTTTATCGGTACCCATCGTGTAGTTAGCCGGATACGCTTTCAGGCCGCTGTAGTACGGAACAAAGGCGGTGAGGTCAGCCATGCCCAGGCCAATGTAGGTCGTTTCACCAATCTCTTTTGGCAACCACGGACGGACCTGCATGACGTGCGCTTCATAGGTACGGAAAACGCTTACCGGACGCCATGGCTCTTTGCCGTTCAGACCGTTGGTGTACGGGTCATGGCTGGTCCCTTCATAGTGACTACGCAACACGGCCTTCACATCGTCCAGCGTCATTTTCTTCTCTGGCGTCATGAAGACCGGGAATTCGCGCCCTTTGGCCATATCCTGATTTACGGAAGGATTGAACTCTTTCTGGATGGTCCATACACGAGGGTCGTTATACGTGCGGTCACGCTCGTCATCACGGGTATAGGCTTTGGAGAAGTTGAATTTACCGTCTTTCGCCGGATCGTACAGTCCTTTTTCAGTCGCAAATTGAATCAGGTTTTTTGACGCCATCATGTCCGGATTTTTAGGATCGTAATCCTGTAAGCGGCCCTGATTACCGGTGGCAAAATACTGGTTATTCGGCAGACGCTGCGCCATCCACTGGTGGCCGCTACCGGTTTCCAGGTACCAGATCTCGTTATCGTCGACGACGGCAACGCCAAAACCTTCGCCTGCGCCGACGGTCTCAACGATATGGCCCAATAGCGCCACAGCTTCACGTGCGGTTTTACTTTGTGACAGCAGAATATCCGGGATATCGTCTTCGGTGATCCCTTTATCCTCAACGTACGGGTCGGCGGCCAGTGCTTTCGGTGAGGCAAAAATGGATTCTGTACCGCTCACGCCGACACCCAGCTCGTTAAATCCGGTCGCGCCGTGCAGTTGGGTTTTCCAGTTTGGGACAGTGGTATAACGCAGAGAGTTTTTCGGCAGTGGCCAGGTAAAATCATTCGCACCATTATGTGCTTTGGTGCTGTATACCCCGGTCTGATTTTGCTTTGCCGGATGAATGACAAAATGCTGTGCTTTCAGAGCATCGCTGTCTGCGCTACGGGCGACCAGCATGGAGCCGTCCGCTGATGCTTCGTTGCCGACCAGCAGGGTCGTACAAGCAAAACCTGATGAAACAACGGCCAAATTTATAGAAAGTGCAATCAGGCACTTTTTAAAAGTAAACATTACGTATCCCTCATATGTACGCCAAAAATACACCGGAAACACACCGTTTCCTGAAATGCGATAACGCCTGAATGCTCAGACATTGCTCGCGAGAGAGATAAACGCCCCTGCCCACGTCTTCTCCAAATATCCATCCGTAGGTTGAAGTCTTCTGGGCAAAATATAACGCCCATTTCGCTTAATTATTACGCAACGGATATTATGATATTCAGGATGTTTCCTGATTCGCGATGAAGAATAGCAATGGGTTATGTGTGGATTCAGTGACCCATGTCGCGTAAGTTAATGATGACAAATGTGAATTTCATTGAGGGGCCGTACTTTTTGTTTCCGGATATGACGTTACCTTTTGCGGCAATACAGCGAGGGCACATTGGAGCTGGCAAAAATCCATGCACCTTTATACTCCTCCATGACCAGGCTCAGGCTTCGTCCGCTTTGGCGGTAAAATCCAGGTAATGTGTCGTTAATATCCGCTTCATCAGCGGTGTCAGCGAAGGTTTTGACGACCTGCATCGCCTGTAGCACTCGGGCATCGCGCTTTTGGGTGTAGTTAAAATAGATGTTCCTGCTAATGTCGGAGGTATTACGCCCGTACAGTTTGCCGGTAATAGTGGCCAGGCCTTCACTGTTGTACATCCGAAACGATAACGTACCGGTAAAGCGGTTGCTGCCAATATTCCATTCCATGTTACCGATGCAATTCAGCGGTTTGTCGGCATAGCGTGAATGCCATAACCATCCCCCTGAACCGAGCACAGTAACCAGCCCGGCCACGAGCACTATAAGGTGGCGTGTTTTTTTCATTGCCCGCGCATCCAGTAATAATGAGTAGTACAAAATGCGTTAGCATCCACCCGTGCATCTTTATCACAGACAAATGCCACGATCCTTTCCGCTTTGCTGTAACCGGTAAGAAACACGTGCTTGTTGTTTTCACAGAGATAGGGATGTAACTGCATCAGATTGAAATAGCCTTGCTGGTCGTGTTCATTTGGTGAGTAATAGATTTTGCAATTTTGTCGCGATGGGGTCTGCATGGAGACCGGGGCAAATTTACTAAACGGCATAACAGGGCGCGTTTGATACCACACCAGCCAGATGATCAACGTGGCAATCACGACACTGGCGCTAAATAAAACCTCAAACCAGGGTATCTGCGTAGTTTGTTGTGGTGTCGAAGGAATTATCTTTGCGGGGGTGATTTCTTCAATAACCGGCGGCGGGGAAACTTCACTCTGTTGAAGCGTTATTGTCTCTACTTGCGTATTCTCATTTAATCTGAGCCCACGTCGGGAAATAGTTTTCACCGTATCACGAGGCAACCCCACGTCCGCCAGCGCGTTACGTAGTGTCAGAATAGCCTGGTAAAATGTGTTGGTGGTGGTCACATTATTTCTTTCACCCCAACCAATTGTCATCAACGTGTTCTGGGAAACAATGTCACTTGCGTGAGTAATTAAATAGAGAAAACAGAGCGAGGCAGGGAGCTGGAGCTGAATTGCTCGCCCGGTCTGACGATTGACCAGACTTTTGCTATCAGGATTAAATTCGACCAACTGATTGATAAGGTACAATTGCCCAGCCCTCAGTAACCAAAACGAATCACAGCGTGTGCTAACGCATCCTTTAAATTTTACATCCAAATCGATAATGCGCCTCACTCTTTGTTCATGATTGAAGATAAGAATTTTGCTTAATTATTAAAAATCCTTTAAATACAACATGTTAGAGATCTTATTTCTTAGGTTAAAATTACCTAAGGTTAAATAATGAGAATTCATTACAGTTTTATCTGAATTATCTTTATATTTGTCCACAACATGACAAGGGTGATTGAGTTATCAGAATTACGTAATTAGTAAGCAACCTTTATGCAGGTTATTTTTTAGCAAATAGTGCTTTTTTACTGTTTATCTTAGAATCTGAATTTATGCATAAAATTCCTAAAGCATAGGTTGTTATTCTGAGATAAAGCGTAAATAAGCTTAGCGCAATCGTATTACTCACAGCCCATACATATTAGTGCATCAGGAGTTTATTACATTTTATTAGCGCCACTGTTATTAACTGACAAGGAACGTACTACGTGTTGGATTGACACATTTATTTACCAATGAAATATTTATGGAAAAATAACAGGAGTCATTTTTGATGAAGAGATCACCGTCACAGACTGTTCGTTGCATAAGCTGTGAATTATCCTGTCAATTATTTCCAGATACTGCGGTTCGCGCCAGTTACTGTCACCGTGCCGCTTTTGCTATCTGGCCTGAGGGGAATGGCTTTCTGCAAAAAGGAATTATTGAAAAGCTTCTGCTTAATAATCAGAACCATTTGTCGTGTGGGTTTATTTTTGTGGATTTTTCTTTCCCTAATCTACGCCTGTTTTCCGACCCGCAATGGGTTGACCGGCTGGCCTACAGCGGTATGCATATTGTGTTGATAGCTGACAGGAATCTGGCGCCATTAGCCAACTACTGGCTGTCCAAAAGCAATAAAATACAAGGGATTATATATTCCGATGATGATGACGAAGTTCAACATCAGAAAATCAGGCGACTCTTTACTGGCCATCTCGCCAACAGCAAACGTGGACGCTCACTTAACTATACTGAAATGATATTACTGAAGCGTTTTGTGTCAGGGAAAAGTATTCAGCAAATTACCAAAATAGATAATATCGATATTAAGAAAATATATGTCTACAAGCTCAGACTTGAAGATAAGTTAGGCCATAGTATTCATCAAATATTGTCGAACATTTTATAACGTATTTTTGAGTTTTATTATTTTCACATCCTTGCGATGTGGTGGACGCTCTACGCCTGAAAGCAGGAGGCTAATATGCCAAATCCCAAATCTTATTCTCGTATTGCCATAGCGGTTTCAGCCGCATTAACCTCTATGGTATTTTCAGCTCATGCGGCATGGGTTGACGTTGATAGTCTACCTTCCAGCGGACTGGTTAGCAGTCTGCCTCCGGAATTGCAGGCAATAATTCCAGCGCAGGCAAATGCCAGTTTCGCTAAAACCAGCGCCATGCCGAATTATGTTTATCAATGGAGTGCGGGCACGATTCCTGTTTATGGCAATGGATTAACGATTAATGGACCCGGTGCTGAAGCCTTTGAGCACTCTGTTACCGTTATTCAGAACAGTACAACGGGTAGTCCGGGCGTTATTTTTGGGGACGACCTGACGATTCGCACGCAGTCGAAGAATGCCGCCAATAATGGTAAAGATGTTGACGGTATCCGCACGCACGGGGCCAATACGCCGGATAACCCGGTCTTTATCATCACCGGGGATCGCACCAGTATTTATGTGGACGGTCAGGATGGTGACGGTATTAACGCTGGTTACAACTCCTATAGCCAGGGTTGGAAGGGCTCGGCCAGCATTTACGTCGGCGACGATCTGTACATTCAAACCACCGGTTCCCAGGGACGTGGTATCACAGCCAACGCGATGAAAGACGCCACGCAGGCCAAAAATACAATTGTGGTCGGCGACCGGGCACACATTGTGACGATAGGTGATAGCTCAGAAGGTCTTCGCACCGGGCAGAGCGGTTCCTCAATCCTGCTTGGCAATGACGCCACCATCGAGACTTCGGGGGCTTCTTCCACGGGGATTTATGCCGCCTCATCGTCCAAAACGGAACTGGGCAACAACGCGACGATTACGGTCAACGGCGTCAGCGCACACGCGGTTTACTCCACCAACGCGACCGTGAATCTCGGTGAAAACGCAACGATCAACGTGAACAGTTCGGCGAAAGCTGCGTCATACAGCAAAGCGCCACGCGGCCTGTATGCGACTTCACGCGGGGCGATAAACCTGGCAGGCGGTGCCGCCATTGCCATGGCGGGCGATCACAGCAACGAAAGTTATGCCATCAGCACCGAAACGGGTGGCATCGTAGACGGTTCTACTGGCGGGCGCTTCCTCATCGATGGCGATCTTCATGCCGCAGGCGCGACTGCCGCAACCAGCAGTCTGCCGCAGCAAAACAGTACCATTAAGCTCAACATGACCGACAACTCGTTGTGGAGCGGAGCGTCATACATCACCAGCGCCACTGCCGGGACGGGCGTTATCTCGCTGCAAATGAGCGACGCGACCTGGAACATGACCAACAGCTCAACGCTCACCGACCTGACGCTGAACGGCGGGTCAGTCGTGAACTTTGGGCATGCTGACGGCGAACCGTGGCAGACGCTTACCATCAATGAAGATTTTACCGGGAACGGCGGTAAACTGGTTTTCAATACCGTTCTGAATGACGATACCTCCGAAACCGATAAGCTGAAAGTGCTCGGCAACACCGCGGGTAATGCGTTCGTGGCGGTGAATAACATTGGTGGAACCGGGGCGCAGACCATTGAAGGTATTGAGATCATCGAAGTGGCCGGTAATTCTGACGGTACTTTTGAGAAAGCGGGCCGTATTGTTGCCGGAGCGTACGACTATAACGTTGTGCAGAAGGGCAGCAACTGGTATCTGACCAGTTTTATTCCTGCTCCGCCGGATCCGGAAGACCCTGACCCTGTTGATCCGGACCCGGTTGACCCTATTGATCCAGACCCGGTCGATCCTGTAGACCCGATTATCCCTGAGCCGGAAGAACCCGTTGCGCCTCCTGTCACTGAGCAGCAATACCGTCCGGAAGCAGGCAGTTATCTGGCAAACAACTACGCGGCTAACACGCTGTTTATGACCCGACTGCACGATCGTCTGGGTGAAACGCAGTACGTCGATATGCTGACAGGTGAGAAGAAAGTTACCAGCCTGTGGATGCGTAACGTTGGGGCACATACCCGCTTCAAAGACGGTAGCGGGCAGTTGAAAACCCAAAGCAACAGTTATGTGATGCAGTTAGGCGGCGACCTGGCGCAGTGGAGTAGCGACGGTCTCGACCGCTGGCACCTCGGCGCGATGGCAGGTTATGCCAACAGCCAGAACCGCACGCAGTCCAGCCTGACCGGCTACCATTCACGAGGCCAGGTCACTGGTTACAGCGTGGGTCTGTACGGCACATGGTATGCCAATGACGCCGACAAGACCGGTACCTACGTGGATACCTGGGCGCTGTACAACTGGTTTGATAACAAAGTGATGGGCCAGGAGCAGGCAGCAGAGAAATACAAATCCAGCGGGATAACCGCTTCGGTTGAAGCCGGTTACAGTTTTAAACTGGGTGAAAGCGAGCGCAACAGCTACTGGCTGCAACCAAAAGCGCAGGTGGTATGGATGGACGTGCAAGCCGACAGTCACCGCGAAGCGAACGGTACCCGCGTGAAGGATAATACCGATGGCAACCTGATGACCCGTCTGGGTGTGAAAGCCTTTATCAACGGTCACAACGCCATCGACGACGGTAAATCTCGCGAGTTCCAGCCGTTTGTTGAAGCCAACTGGATCCACAACACACAGACAACCAGCGTGAAGATGGACGATGTGAGCAACGACATGCGCGGCACCAAAAACATCGGTGAGCTGAAAGTCGGCGTTGAAGGTCAAATCACTCCGCGACTCAACGTGTGGAGCAACGTGGCCCAACAGGTCGGCGATAAAGGCTACAGCGATACCCGCGGGGTGATGCTGCCAACTTACTGATTTAGTGTATGATGGTGTTTTTGAGGTGCTCCAGTGGCTTCTGTTTCTATCAGCTGTCCCTCCTGTTCAGCTACTGACGGGGTGGTGCGTAACGGCAAAAGCAC
>NZ_JAOWHJ010000051.1:108797-109012 GCF_030332695.1 Citrobacter sp. Cpo089
TCAGCGCTATCTCTGCTCTCACTGCCGTAAAACATGGCAACTGCAGTTCACTTACACCGCTTCTCAACCCGGTACGCACCAGAAAATCATTGATATGGCCATGAATGGCGTTGGATGCCGGGCAACTGCCCGCATTATGGGCGTTGGCCTCAACACGATTTTACGTCACTTAAAAAACTCAGGCCGCAGTCGGTAACCTCGCGCATACAGCCGGG
>NZ_JAOWHJ010000052.1:0-2263 GCF_030332695.1 Citrobacter sp. Cpo089
GACAGGCTCCGGAAGACGGTTGTTGCGCACGTATTCGGTGAACGCACTATGGCGACGCTGGGGCGTCTTATGAGCCTGCTGTCACCCTTTGACGTGGTGATATGGATGACGGATGGCTGGCCGCTGTATGAATCCCGCCTGAAGGGAAAGCTGCACGTAATCAGCAAGCGATATACGCAGCGAATTGAGCGGCATAACCTGAATCTGAGGCAGCACCTGGCACGGCTGGGACGGAAGTCGCTGTCGTTCTCAAAATCGGTGGAGCTGCATGACAAAGTCATCGGGCATTATCTGAACATAAAACACTATCAATAAGTTGGAGTCATTACCCGATAATTGCATACCCAATAATATCCTTTAGGGTGTCCTCAATTGATTCAAAATTTGGTGACTCTCCTTTATTATTTTTTTCAACTAAAGTTCGATAACGCCTTACCTTATCCCATAGATGCACCATATTACCGTTCAAACCTAGATCGAAGCTTGCTCCACCATAATCAGCGTTTTTCTTTAGTAATATCTGTATGATATCTTCGGTTATCGAGCGTATCTGCGTTTCCGTCATCGATTTGTCCTCAATTTGTGTAAAATTTTCTAAGAAATTTTGAAGAACTGAAACCTAACTTATTACTACTGTTAGATTTTCTCTCGGCTAAATTCGAATCTAGCACCAACAATGTGGCTTTTCAAGCCAAGAAAACGCGACGTAAGTAACACAGTAAGAAATTAAGATTCATGTGTCTTTTCATTAACTTCCTTGTTGTTTAGTGCTTGTCGATGTATTGTAGTAAGTGCACCTGCAAATTCAGGTGCCGGGATTGGTCTCCTGAAGATATTCCTTACTGGCGACATATGACGCGCTTTGCGTCTTTTTTATGTCGTTCATCCGGCTACATCTCAATGGTGGGCCGGGCGGAGGCGTCGCAAGACGCGCCGGTGTCCAGTAAGGCCGGTAAGACCAACTCCGTCCGGTTCCACCACCCGTAAGATTGGTCTCTTCGGTGGTGGTTCAAATAATTACTTACTGGAGGCTGCCATCATGGCTACGATCCCCACTCAAACACACCCGTTACTTGCTATTCCATTCAACGCCGCCACGGACTTCACCGTCCTTGCCAGCCACTGCGAAAACTTCGCTGAAACCCTGATTGAAAGTAAAGATAGCGCATTAAAAATGGCGCTCTGCGGCAGGCTTAACGCCGCTCTGACGCTGCTCCAGCCCACGCTGTTAGAACCCGTCCCGCCCCATCTTGTTGAAAGCCTGACCGTTGATACGCTTCCGGCGAATTCCCCCGAGTTTGGGCCCGAATGCACGGAGCTTTGTAGCTACTGCCTTGCCCTGACGCAGACGCTGGCGGAGCAGGGATTTTCTTCTGAAAAGGAGAAACAACTGAGTTATCTGCTGTACGACCTGATCAACTACTTCGCGGCGGAAATGAAAGCCCCGCGCAGGCTGCGCACCGCCGACGGCGTGAAGTTTATTGATGGGGAGGCGGCATGATCATGAGGCAACCGGACTGGCATTCCGCCGACATTATCGCGGCGCTGAAAAAGCAAGGGACGTCGCTGTCCGCCGTTTCCCGCAAGTCAGGGCTGGCGTCTTCCACGCTGGCAAATGCGCTGATCAGGCACTGGCCCAAAGGGGAAAGGCTGATCGCCGAAGCGTTGGGTATTGCGCCAGAGCAAATCTGGCCTTCCCGTTATCTCAGACCACGTTAAAACAGACTCTCCCGATCTTCTGTCAGCTTATGCTGGCGGAAGATCGGGAGAAGGCAAGCGAAGCGCGGCAGACTGCCATTCATAAAATCGCGAAAAAATCCACAAACAACTCAATTTCCAGAAAAAAGGTTTCCCCTTTTCATCCGTGCAAACCGGGTGTAATCTCCCTTCTGCTCTATGCTGTCGTTGATAGCGCCCTTTGCTTCGCAACCTGGGTAATGACTCCAACTTATTGATAGTGTTTTATGTTCAGATAATGCCCGATGACTTTGTCATGCAGCTCCACCGATTTTGAGAACGACAGCGACTTCCGTCCCAGCCGTGCCAGGTGCTGCCTCAGATTCAGGTTATGCCGCTCAATTCGCTGCGTATATCGCTTGCTGATTACGTGCAGCTTTCCCTTCAGGCGGGATTCATACAGCGGCCAGCCATCCGTCATCCATATCACCACGTCAAAGGGTGACAGCAGGCTCATAAGACGCCCCAGCGTCGCCATAGTGCGTTCACCGAATACGTGCGCAACAACCGTCTTCCGGAGCCTGTC
>NZ_JAOWHJ010000053.1:0-5079 GCF_030332695.1 Citrobacter sp. Cpo089
GACAGGCTCCGGAAGACGGTTGTTGCGCACGTATTCGGTGAACGCACTATGGCGACGCTGGGGCGTCTTATGAGCCTGCTGTCACCCTTTGACGTGGTGATATGGATGACGGATGGCTGGCCGCTGTATGAATCCCGCCTGAAGGGAAAGCTGCACGTAATC
Organism: Citrobacter sp. Cpo089; assembly: GCF_030332695.1. Classification (NCBI taxonomy): domain Bacteria; kingdom Pseudomonadati; phylum Pseudomonadota; class Gammaproteobacteria; order Enterobacterales; family Enterobacteriaceae; genus Citrobacter; species Citrobacter sp. Cpo089. The sequence goes on from NZ_JAOWHJ010000053.1 coordinate 163, forward strand.
AGCAAGCGATATACGCAGCGAATTGAGCGGCATAACCTGAATCTGAGGCAGCACCTGGCACGGCTGGGACGGAAGTCGCTGTCGTTCTCAAAATCGGTGGAGCTGCATGACAAAGTCATCGGGCATTATCTGAACATAAAACACTATCAATAAGTTGGAGTCATTACCTTGGCGGAAGATCACAGGAGTCGAACCTGCCCGGGAACGCTGGCGTCCCCAACTGGATTTGAAGTCCAGCCACCTCACCGGAGATGACGATCTTCCGCGCCTCGATTGCTACATGGAGGCGGGGCGCATTATAGCTACTTCCTCGGGTTTCCACACCCCCTCACTCACTTTTTTAACTTCCGTTTCTCTATACCATGACCAGTTTCAAATAAATCCCCGCAAAATCCATTGCTTACACTTAGACACATTTTCAGACGCTACCCTGATCACAGAAAACAAGAATCGTAATTTGATAACGAGATATCGGAATACCCGTGCTCACAGGGATGGTTTACAAGAACTGTAACCGGTATCAGTGCGTGTGAAAGTGCTAACAAGGATGCGTAATGAAAAGTGAGATTTTGTCCGTTAAAGAGAAGATTGGCTACGGCATGGGCGATGCCGCCAGCCACATCATTTTTGATAACGTTATGTTATATATGATGTTCTTCTATACCGATATTTTTGGTATCCCGGCCGGTTTTGTCGGCACGATGTTCTTACTGGCTCGCGCGCTGGATGCTATCTCAGACCCTTGCATGGGACTGCTCGCCGACCGCACCCGTTCGCGCTGGGGGAAATTCCGCCCGTGGGTGCTGTTTGGCGCTCTGCCATTTGGTCTGGTCTGTGTGCTCGCCTACAGCACGCCGGATCTCAGCCTGCACGGCAAAATGATTTATGCCGCAATCACCTACACGCTGCTGACCCTGCTTTATACCGTGGTGAATATTCCCTACTGCGCGCTGGGCGGTGTGATAACCAATGACCCAACGCAGCGTATCTCCCTGCAGTCATGGCGCTTTGTGCTGGCGACGGCGGGCGGCATGCTCTCCACCGTGCTGATGATGCCGCTGGTGAATCTGATTGGCGGTGAAGATAAAGCGCTGGGCTTCCAGGGCGGGATTGCCGTGCTCTCGGTTGTGGCGTTCCTGATGCTGGCGTTTTGCTTCTTTACTACCAAAGAACGTGTGGAAGCGCCGCCGAGCAGCAACTCAATGCGTGAGGACCTGCGCGACATCTGGCAAAACGACCAATGGCGCATCGTCGGCCTGCTGACCATCCTCAACATCCTGGCCGTCTGCGTACGCGGCGGGGCGATGATGTATTACGTCACCTGGATTCTGGGTACCCCGGAAGTGTTTGTCGCCTTCCTCACCACCTATTGCGTCGGCAATCTTATCGGCTCTGCGCTGGCAAAACCGCTGACTGACTGGAAATGCAAAGTCAGCGTCTTCTGGTGGACGAACGCCCTGCTAGCGGTCGTCAGTCTGGCAATGTTCTTCGTGCCGATGCACGCCAACCTCACCATGTTTGCCTTCATCTTCGTGATTGGCGTACTGCATCAGCTCGTGACGCCAATCCAGTGGGTGATGATGTCCGATACCGTTGATTACGGCGAGTGGTGTAACGGAAAACGTCTGACGGGGATCAGCTTCGCGGGCACGCTGTTCGTGCTGAAGCTGGGTCTGGCGCTCGGCGGGGCGATGATCGGCTGGATGCTGGCGGGCGGCGGTTACGATGCCGCAGCGAAAACCCAGAACAGCGCCACCATTAGCATCATTATCGCATTGTTCACGATTGTCCCAGCTATTTGTTACCTGTTGAGTGCCGTGATTGCCAAACGCTTCTATACCCTGAAAACGCCGTATCTGACGGAAATCATGAGTCAGCTGGCTCACGGTGCGCACCGCAATCAGCAGGATTTTTCGACGAAAGAATTACAGAACTAAGGAACCAACGATGAAAATTAGCGACGGAAACTGGCTGACGCAGCCTGGCCTGAATTTAACTCACCCGATTCAGGTGTTCGAGGTCGAACAGCAGGGTAACGAAATGATTGTCTACGTTGCGCCGCGCGATGTGCGTGAACGTACCTGGCAACTGGATACTCCACTCTTCACCCTGCGCTTTTTCTCGCCGCAGGAAGGCGTGGTTGGGGTGCGTATGGAACACTTCCAGGGCGCGTTGGATAACGGTCCACACTATCCGCTGAACGTGCTGCAGGACGTCAATGTAAAGATACAAAACACCGCTGAATTTGCCGAACTGAAAAGCGGAAATTTGAGCGTGCGGGTCACTAAAGGTGAGTTCTGGTCGCTGGATTTCTTGCGTAACGGCGAACGTATTACCGGCAGCCAGCTGAAAAATAACGGCTACGTGCAGGACACCAACAGCGGGAAAAACTATATGTTTGAACGCCTGGATCTGGGCGTTGGCGAAACGGTGTACGGTCTGGGTGAGCGCTTTACTGCGCTGGTACGTAACGGCCAGACGGTGGAAACATGGAACCGCGATGGCGGCACCAGTACCGAGCAGTCTTACAAGAACATCCCGTTTTATCTCACCAACCGTGGTTACGGCGTGCTGGTAAACCATCCGCAGTGCGTGTCGTTTGAAATTGGCTCTGAGAAAGTGTCAAAAGTGCAGTTCAGCGTTGAAAGCGAGTATCTGGAATATTTCGTCATCGACGGCCCTACGCCGAAAGCGGTGCTGGATCGTTATACCCGCTTTACTGGTCGTCCGGCGCTGCCGCCAGCCTGGTCATTCGGTTTGTGGCTGACTACATCGTTCACCACTAATTACGATGAAGCGACGGTGAACAGTTTTATCGACGGGATGGCCGAGCGCAATCTGCCGCTGCACGTCTTCCATTTCGACTGCTTCTGGATGAAAGCCTTCCAGTGGTGCGACTTTGAGTGGGATCCGGTGACCTTCCCTGACCCGGAAGGCATGATCCGCCGCCTGAAAGAGAAAGGGCTGAAGGTCTGCGTATGGATAAACCCCTATATCGGCCAGAAATCCCCGCTGTTCAATGAACTGAAAGAGAAAGGTTATCTGCTCAAGCGCCCGGACGGCTCCCTGTGGCAATGGGATAAATGGCAGCCGGGCCTGGCGATTTATGACTTCACCAATCCTGAAGCCTGCGAGTGGTATGCCAACAAGCTGAAAGGTCTGGTGGATATCGGCGTTGACTGCTTCAAAACTGACTTTGGTGAACGCATTCCTACTGACGTGCAGTGGTTTGACGGTTCCGATCCGCAGAAAATGCACAACCATTATGCGTACATCTACAACGAACTGGTATGGAACGTGCTGAAAGAGACCGTCGGTGAAGAAGAGGCAGTGCTGTTCGCCCGTTCGGCCTCGGTCGGCGCGCAACAGTTCCCGGTGCACTGGGGCGGTGACTGCTATGCCAACTATGAATCAATGGCCGAAAGCCTGCGTGGCGGGTTGTCCATCGGCCTGTCCGGCTTTGGCTTCTGGAGTCACGATATTGGCGGCTTTGAGAATACCGCCCCTGCGCACGTCTACAAGCGCTGGTGTGCGTTTGGGCTGCTCTCCAGCCACAGCCGCCTGCACGGTAGTAAATCCTACCGTGTGCCATGGGCGTACGATGATGAATCCTGCAACGTGGTGCGCTACTTCACTGAGCAGAAATGCCGCATGATGCCGTACCTGTATCGCGAAGCGGCGCGCGCCAATGAACTCGGAACGCCGATGATGCGCGCAATGATGCTGGAGTTCCCGGACGATCCGGCATGTGATTATCTCGACCGCCAGTACATGCTGGGCGATAGCGTGATGGTTGCGCCGGTGTTTAGCGAGGCGGGTGATGTGCAGTTCTATCTGCCGGAAGGACGCTGGACGCATCTGTGGCGTAACGACGAGGTGGCGGGCAGCCGCTGGCATAAGCAGCAGCATGACTTCCTGAGTCTGCCTGTTTATGTGCGCGACAATACACTGCTGGCGCTGGGCTGCAATAACCAGAAGCCGGACTACGCCTGGCACGAAGGGACGGCGTTCCAGCTGTTCCATCTGCAGGAGGGTCGGGAGGCGATTTGTGAAGTCCCGGCGGCTGACGGTTCGGTTATCTTCACGCTGAAAGCGACGCGCACGGGTAATACCATCACCGTGCAAGGAAGTGGCGAAGCGCGTAACTGGACGCTGTGTCTGCGTAATATTACGCAGGTTAGCGGCGTGAAGGGCGGCTCGTCTGTGGGCAGTGAGTGGGGAACGGTTGTCACGCCGGATGCGATTGTGCTGACGATTACCCTGTAAGTAAATCTCAACGTGGGCTGGATGGCGACGCAATGCGTTTTATCCGGCCCACGCTGCGAGCAGCATTCCAGATCTGAAAATCTAAAACATCCTGAATTAAATTTTTAACTCCCCATATTTGCGAGCGGTGTCACTCTGATTCCCACGAAAAATGTGATCTGCGCCGTAAATATCTCACTATTTCCTCTTTTTGTCTTATTTCTGTCCGGATTACTGGACATGATTTAGTATTGTTGGCGCATCGTAGTCCTCTTATATTTATCATCACGGATTACACGTGGAGCATAAATGCTTCTTTATAACCTAAATAATTCGAGTTGCAGGAAGGCGGCGACGCAGCGAATCCCCTGAACGTACATAAGTACGTGACTGGGGTGAGCGAGGAAAGCCGGTGATGCTGCCAACTTACTGATTTAGTGTATGATGGTGTTTTTGAGGTGCTCCAGTGGCTTCTGTTTCTATCAGCTGTCCCTCCTGTTCAGCTACTGACGGGGTGGTGCGTAACGGCAAAAGCACTGCCGGACATCAGCGCTATCTCTGCTCTCACTGCCGTAAAACATGGCAACTGCAGTTCACTTACACCGCTTCTCAACCCGGTACGCACCAGAAAATCATTGATATGGCCATGAATGGCGTTGGATGCCGGGCAAC